>NC_014393.1:0-309542 GCF_000145275.1 Clostridium cellulovorans 743B | reverse complement strand
TTCGTAATTCTCCATCAAATCTTCTGTTACCTAATTTCAAGCTTTGTGAATCATCTGCATTTGAGCATAGCCAAAGGTCTTTATTTGCATCTAGCTTCATAAAACCGTAGGCTACATCCCCTGCAGAAATAGTAATATCATTTTTAAAATCGCACCATTGTTGCATAGTAATTGTAGCTAACTCATCCGCATTGTCACGTAAAGTAATATATTTTGAGTAAGTTCCATCATTATTAAAGATACCTAAGTCTAATGGATTTCCTGTGTGTGCACATAGCACCAACCTACCATAAGTGTCCCCGCCTGTGGTTTCACTCATTAAGGCTCCAATAAAATCTTCGTTCCTTTTATAGTCATAAATATTTATTTTATTATCATAAATATCAATACTTTTCTTACCCTTATCATCAAATTGCCTAAAGGCTCCAGTTATCGTTAGGTTACCGTCGGTATCTGCTGATAAACCATCCTTTACATCTTCATTAGGATTTTTAATACTAAATACATTACTGTTTAAATCAATTGATATACTTCCATCTTTAGATGATAATTTACCTGTTCTTATTAAATCAGCATTTATTATTCCTGTTTGTATTAAATCAGCATTGATAATACCATCTATTGAAACACCAGTTGTGTATGTCCCATAGTATCCATCTCGAGAAAAGGCTAAACCATTTTGATTGTATCTACAAACCTTTGTAGCAGCATCAATATCTGGCTTATCCATTATAAGCAATTCATTATCTCTAACTACAACATAGCTATCCTTCATACCGCTTTTTATAACGCTGGTCATATATTCATTGATAGAACTACTTCCACTGCTTGCATATTGTTTTTTTAGGTCTGCTACAATGCTACTGATATTCATACCCATAGCTTTGGTTTCCACTTCGTTGCTAAGAGTTAATTCTTTAGTTCGCTGAGCTAATACATCATATTTTTTTACGACAGCCCTAACCATTATATCTGTGTCAAGCTTTGGAACGTAAACTCTAACAGTGTTACCAATATCAACTCTTTCTGCTATAGCGTAGTTTTTATATTCCTCTGTTTTTTCTAGCTGGACAAAGTTTATCTCGTAAGAAACCTTTGGTATATCTATTTGTTGCTGATCAAAGAGTTTTTTCACTCTTCTATCTAATTCGGCTATAGCTGATTCCCTAGTATCATACCCATCCGTTGCTTGGTTTTTCTGGATCTCCTCTTGGGTCCTCACTTTAACATCATCGTAGCTTACAGTTTTTGAATAAACCATAGCATACTTTGATATATTTGAGCTCTCTATCCAGTTCCCTTTGATACCGTTAGCTCCTGTGCCTCTAGCTCTAGTGACAACACTTTCAAAATCGGAAGTTCCATTGAAGCCTGTTAAGTTTTTGCCTTCTCTTATGGTAACGATTGTTCCATTTTTGCCCACTTGATCTAGTACTGACAACTTGTACTTCCTTCTTTGAATTTCTCCATTAACTTTATTGATGATGCTGTCCTGATCCCCTTGAATAGCTTTATAAAGACTCATATCCTTATATGAACCAGAAACTGTGCCAATTAAATTTGTGGTTAACTCTAGATTTTTATTGCCATAAGCCCCATCATATAAATAACCCAAGGCTTGAGCAATATTTGCAGCTTTGATATCTATATTATCTAAGTAAAGATTTAGAACTTCTGAAATAGTTATCTGCCTAGCTACTACATCAATATGTTTAGTGCCCTTGGTAACCTTAGATATTCTGAATATTTCATCACCATAATCAAGCTTTACCTTTAAAATTCCTTCCTCTCTAATACCATCCACTAAACCACTGCTGTTTTTTATAGTATTCTGGACATCTAAAAGAAAAGTGGCGTCTAGAGTATAGCCGCCAGTATTTAAGTTTTCTTCCGTTTCACATTTAATACAATAGTTATCAAGAGCCATGCCGTTATAAGCTAATACATCTTCTTTTTTAGTATTATAAGAGAAATATGCTATTTTAATATCCTTCTTCATAGTTCCTCCTATTTATATCTAGTAGTATATTCTACTATTATTTTTGTTACATTCCCCGTGTATTTTATAGTATTTGCCCCTGCACTAAACAAAGGAAAAACCCCATAGGCAGCTGAATCCTTTGAGGTCTTATCCTTGTTTCTTACTTGCATAAATTTACTGTCTATTTCAACATAATCAGTTACATCATATATCACCATAGTCTCACCGTTTATAGTAAGTTGAATATTTCCAATGCCATATACCTTTATCAAAGATTCTGCTGGTGCATTTCCTTGATAATAAAAGCTGTAATTATCTGATGTGATTTCGTAAGTTGTATAATTTAAATCACTGCTAAAGGGTTCGCATATAAAAGTAACCTTGAACTGCCCTATCGTTTTGAACTGCTTTTGTAGATTTTCAAATAATACTTTTTTTACTATATAGCATCTATCTTCTCTGCCAAATATAAGTCTTTTATCTTGGATTTCTGTTAACCATTGATATACTTTATCAAAATCTATTTCTATCTGCGGCGATAGTATCGTAAAATTAAAAGGTATTTTCTTATCTGGATAAGTTCCTTTGTTAATGTACAAACTACCGCTTCTTCCTTCAACAGTTATCTCCTCAAAGTCTTCATTGGCAATAGGAACAGAGGGATATTCTTCTAAAAATAGATTTAACCCTATGCTTGTATTTCCATTGAAATATATTTCTCCATTCTTTAACACTTCCTATCACCTTCCTATCTGATATGTATCAAATACTCCTTGGTATGGAGCTACAGCCTTGGCGACTTCTCTTCCTTCGATATCCACATGGATATGGTTTTCTATTACCTTGCCATTGCTATTCATAAGAGTATCATTTATTGCGTTGTCTTTTGTGATTGCACTATTGTTAGAAGCTACATTAGCTGTTGTTGCTGCAATTTCACAGCCTACTGCACCCTGCATTCTAGCGACCATATCGGACATACTGGAATCAATGTCTCCTTGCATCTTAGGTACTTCAGCTACAAATCCAACTGCAATACCTTTAGCTATAAACTTACCAACTTCATCTCGCAGTACCCTAGAAGGCGAATGTATTCCTAAGGCATCCTTAAATCCTTGAACTACTCCACTAACAAATTCGTCAATTTTGCCAAGAATCCAATCTTTTGCATTGATTATCCCATTATAAATTCCAGTAACTATATTTTTACCTATGTTCTCCATTTCGCCAGGTAAATTCTTAAAAAAGTTAATTATTCCCCCAACTATATCTTTTGCCGCTTGCTCAGCTTTTGAAATCATATTTGAAGCCCATTGTTCTAAATTTGAAACTACATTCATCAACCAGTTATAAATATTGCTTGGTAATTGCGCAAACCAATTGATTATAGTATTTATTATATTAGGAACCTCTGTGGTTACCCACGTCCAAGCATTAATTCCAAACAAAAGTAACTGTGCCAAAAGATATCCTAAAAAGTAACCAATCTTTCCAGGAAGCTCAGAAAACCATTGTGGAATACCACTTAACCATTGAATAAGGCTGTCTATCCATCCTGGTATTACTTCTGTAAAGAAGGTCATTATGCCATTCCAAACATCAGAAAAGATAGTTTTTATATTATCCCAAAGTCCAATCCAAAAGTTTCTAAATCCATCACTTGTGTTCCATAGAAAAATAAAAGCAGCAATTAATCCTATTACTGCAGCAGCAATAAGAACAAAAGGATTCATTCCTACAACTATATTAAAGGCCTCCATTATTGGAGTTCCTGTGGCTATTTCTTCATATAATGCTACAAACAAACCTACAATAGAACTTATTGCCCCAATAATTGCTATTGTAGCTAATGCAGCTCCAATAGCTACAATCCCAGCAAGTATAACCTCTGAATTGTCCATCACCCAAGTAAGACCCTCAGTTATGATATCAAGATTATCTGCGAAAAAGCTCAAAGCTCCATTTACTAAATCTC
This sequence comes from Clostridium cellulovorans 743B, assembly GCF_000145275.1. Classification (NCBI taxonomy): domain Bacteria; kingdom Bacillati; phylum Bacillota; class Clostridia; order Eubacteriales; family Clostridiaceae; genus Clostridium; species Clostridium cellulovorans. The sequence goes on along the minus strand of NC_014393.1, from coordinate 305,586 downwards.
CTATATCTTTAGCTAATCCCTGAATGCTAGCTTGGACTTCTGGATTAGCTAAAGCATTCTTTACTTTATCAGCAACTTCATTAAATTTCTTAACCACCTCTGTTGCTATAGGTAATAGAATTTGACCTAAATCTGTGATTAACCCTTCAATGTTTGAATTAGCTATATCCATTTGACTAGAGAAACTATCAATATTATTTGGGAAACTTCCTTGGACTTTTTCAAGGTTACCAGCTAACTTAATTCCTTCAAGCCCAATTTCTTTTAACTTAGATACCACATTGATGGCACTATTAGAAAGTACATCAAAACCACCTTTAGCTAAGGCTTTAACTTCCTCAGTATATTTCTGTAGGTCAGTTTGCTCTTCGCTTGCATCATTTCCACAATTGCATTTTTTCTCATCTGCCATTTTTTCACCTGCCTTTTCTCATTAAAATAAAAAAAGCAGGCTTGCTCACTACTCTATGGTGTGGCCTTAAGCTCTGTCTTTTGATTCCATACTTAATTCTATTATCTTCTTGCATCTTGTGCATTTAATTTCACCCTTTATATATTCAGCTTTCAAAAGCAGCTGATTACACTTGGGGCATCTTACTTCATCTATAATAATCACCTCATTTTTAGTCTGATACTCCACTAAGGTTTTAACTTAAGCTTTTTTAGTTAAATCCTTCTATTCTTTAAAAATAGCTATTATAACACTCCTTGGATAAAACCCTTATCATTTATCCTGTTTTAAAACACTAGCCAAATCCCCGCTTCCCATAAGCGTTTCTTCTATATCACTTATTTTTTGCTTCTCATCTTTATTAAGCATAGTAGGGATTTTATATATTTCTTTCGCTTTCTTATAAAAATCTCTTTGACTCTTATCCTTAATTTTCGAAAGATCCATAGCCCTGTAACCCATAATTTTAACTATCTCATTATCTTCCTTTAGACTCTTAAACATAGCCTTAAACTTCCACCAATGAAGAAACTCAATATCTTGAAGATCAACTCCATATTGATCTAAAAAAGCGCTATAAATATAATCCTCATCATATTCATAAGAATAAATTTGATTAGTTTTATTACTACCAGTTCCCTTTAATGATGTTTCATCTTTTCCACACCTATAAAGCCATAGCATCTTGTCAATAGCAGTATCAATATCCTCTGGAACTCTAGGATAGTATAACTGAAGAGCCTGAATAATCTTATCCTCATCACTCAAGGATGTATCCTGCATCATTATTTCAAAAAGGATAGAAGTACGGAAATCTGAATTAATTTCGTACTTTACCCCATTTATATCTACTGTATTTGGTAGTAAGTCAATTAAGAGGTTCATTATTTTTTACGCCTTTGTGCTCTATTAGGAGAATATTTACTAGCTATTTCTTCAATTGCTGACTTCTGATCATTAACTTGTACAACAAGTTCTTCAAAAGCTTTAATACAAGTTAGTAGGTTCATTTTATCTCCAAATATCTTCTTATCAGCGCCTTCTCCAAATAAAATGTTGAAAACCTTAAATATGCTTTCACATTGAGTTCTCACACTTTCAGAAAGTTTCATATCCTTTACTTTGCTAGCCACTGTCTCAACTTCTTTTAAGGCATTCTCATATTTTTCTGCTACCTCAACATCAAATATGTCTATATCAATTAGTTCAACATTATTTATTATCATAACTTTGCCTCCTTATATTAACTTAATTATTTTTCTAAGTTAACATTCTGCAACTTTTGCTACAGAATGTTGACTTGTTAATGAAGGTAGCTCTAACTTTAACTATACTTTTGCAGTAAAGCCTACCTCCATTTTAGTTATCTCTTTGCAGTAAAATCTGCTTTCATATTTCCTCTTGTGAATTCCTATTGAATAGCTTTCACTATACAGCAGCAGTAAAGCCTTCTTTGAAGGTTTTTGTTTCAGTATTGAAAGTTCCTAGAACCATATCACCTTTGCCTAAAAGGTTACCAGTTGCCCCCATTACACCATCAGTGTTATCAAAAGTAGCAACTTCTACTGCAACTTTAACTTTTCTAGCTTTAAATTCATTAGCAGTAGCTGCTGGAACATCTAAGTCCACGATAACATATTCTGTTTCTGCCTCTGCTCCTGTTAATTGCATTTCTCCGATATTGCAGATAAAATCAACAGCCTTTTCGCTTCTGATCATATCTGTAACATAAGCAGTTGACCATTCGTAACCTGTAATTGTTTTTGTAGTGCTTGACTCACTTATATAACGTTTTGATGCACTTACTGCAGTTGGTGCTTCATTAAGATCACTAAAACCTGCTCCCATAAATTCAAATGCATTTGCCACCTTTAAATAATTTGCATAACTCTTTCTTTGTTTAATTCCCATAATTAATTTCCTCCTTGTTTCTTGTAATAATTTAATATTAGTTCTATTTGGTATCTCGACTTGTCCTGTGACACTGGGAAAGCATATCCGCTAGATATAACCTTTATTTCAACGGGTATGTAATTTCCCGTTAGGCTTGGTAAATTTCCTTTTCTGTTTTCTTCCTCAATCCAATTTTCAAAATCATCATAAAAGCTGCTACTTTCTATGCTTCGTAATACATCGATCCCATAGCTTTCTTTACTGCAAAAAGTAAAGTGGCATTGCCTTAGGGAATCGCCATTCATATATTTCTTTAAAATTGGCTCTGCTTTAACTACTTCAATAGCATACAGTTCTGAATTACTAGTTCCAGACCCAACTACAGCACATATAGCAGCTTCAAATTCTTGCAGATAAGAGCAAGTACTTATATAATCCTTTATTGCCTTAATAATCATCTAACACTTCCTCCCTGACCTTCGCTAAAGCTACTACTTTTTTTAACTTCTATGCTTTTTTGTCATCTTAAAACTTAGCCTTGATACCGTTGTTTTTAGAAACCCAAGCATTATTAGTTCTTAAGAGCAATTCTCTAACTTTACTGTATTCTCTTTACTAATAAAACTCATAGAAAAAGACACCTACTCTTGTGAGGTAAGTGCCTTATCCTTTAATCTCTATGATACTATTATATAGCCTTTGAACCCTTGAAAATCGTAAGGTTATCATAAAGAAATAATACTAAAATAATAATCAATCTGGTCTTTTAGCTTGTTTATGAGTAACAGTTTCAATCGCTAACCATCGTGGAATGCTATTAATTATGCCTGTACTTATAAAACTATATACGGCCTTGTGAAATGATAATATAATGTTCTTATAGCTAGTACAATAAGTTAAACCTTATAGTTCTAACTGACTTTTATAAGAGAGGACATGATTTTATGAAACGAACAATAGCAATTATATTTTTTACCCTGATTAATTTAGTAGAATTATTGATTTTAGGTTTTCTAGCTGCTATTTACTCTTACTTCTTGGATATATTTCCGTGGAAGGAAACAGATCCTATAGCGTTGCTAGTATTGTTTCCTTTATCAATAGTATTTTTAGTTATAGGCATCCTATTATGCTTATTCAAAATAAAACTTTCAATCTTAAAAACCAACATATTAACTCCATTTTGTACAATTGCCTACTTAATGCTAAGCCTTTTTTTCATACCCAAATATCCTAATTTTTTTTACATAACAGATTCCCTTGTAATCGTAGTTTCTTTTATCTTAGTATTAATTACAACAATTATTAGCATAAAAAAAATAAGAGTTCTTAAATAAAGAAGAACTCTTTAATGCTCTTAGAGAGATACTTATGCTTTCTTCATAGGCAAAGAAAAAAAATAACTTATAAGAGAACTAATACAAATGAGGTAATTGATATGGTAGATAGTCCTAATGATTCTAGTAAGTATATCAGTATGGAGAGTTTTGGAATCAACTGGTTCTTTTATGTTGAAGACATGGAAATTCCAGAAGAAGATATAAAGAATATCAAGCCACTTTCTAAGGACTATAGTACTTTTATATGGAATATGAATATAAACAATCGGAAACATCATTTTGCTTTACTTAGCAAAGATGAGAAGCTATCACTATCGCTGACGGAAATGGATTATCACTGGCAACAGGATTGGAATAATGGTACTTATGAGAATCTCAGCAATTATTTAAGTGAAAATATCATATGTAAGCCTTCAGATAAAGTCATTGTCTTTTGGCAAAAGGAACATTCTGTAGAGACAAGCTGGGATATTTTCTTAAGGCATTGGGCTAACTTCCTTTTTGATGATGAAGGGGTAATATTAGTAAGTAGAACATATGAGAATATACTGTTGTTTACATCGGATGGTATGATACAGATGGGGAAAAGGCTTTGGAGTAATAGCTACATACTAGATAAACAAGAAAAAATAATGAAATAAATATTCTGAGGCAACGTTCCCTATCACTTTCTCACTTTTCAAAGATACAGCAAGAAATTTTTCATCACGCTCACTTCTTTTTCTTCATCTTTTGTAAATGGCTTATATGGCTCAAATTCCAGTACCTTAGGATTAGAAAAATATAAAATTATCTTCCTAATTACTTGCGATATAGTATTTTTACCTATAAAAATAACCTTAGGCAAGTTATATCAATGCCTAAGGCTATAAATCATATTTAAAAGGAAACTACTACTCTCTCCATTCATAGGAGTAAGTTTCCTTAAACAAATCGAATATTTGGAGACTTACTTATGATACGGATTGCCGTAACAGTAGCAAAAATTAAAGACTTTTACTGTTTTCTATCTAATAAAATTTTCTTTTTGTCTGCCAACCTGCTATTAATTTCTTCTTCATATTGCTTCAAAGCGTCCTTTGGATTAACAGCATTAGCTATTGCATATTGGGTTTTATCCTTCCAAATTGACATTGCCATATCGTCTAATGGCGTAAATACGGGAACTTTTGTTGATTGACGGATATCTTTAAAAAATAATCCAAGGTCCTGATCACCAAAGAAGGCATCTTTGTTGCTGAAATTCTTTATATTATTAACTGCCGGCAAATACACAGGAATACTGCCTCCCCAGTATGACTTTTTGTCATCTAGTTCAAAGGTCTTGATAAAATCCCAAGCTTCTTCCTTGTATTTACTTGTTGAACTTATAGCCATTATATTTGAACTACCAAAACCATTTATACCAAATGGTAATTTCGCAACCCGCCATTTGCCTCGTTCTTCGGGCACAAGGTCTTTAAAGTTGTATATTAACCAAGACCCACCATATACCATAGCAAGCCTACCGTCTTTCAGAGCTTGTTTTCCGTCCTCACTATATATATCACCATTCAAAGACAATCCATTCATTTTGATGTTTTGAGAGAGTTCTATCGCTTTCTCAAAGTTACTATCCAATCTAAGCAAATTAAGGTTTTCATCGAAAATACCTGTTCCTGATCCATATATATTTAAAGGATCCGTTGCCCATGACGCAATATACTTATTATCAAGCTTTAAAGTCTCAGCAATCTTTAGCCAATTCTCAGGATTTTTCATATACTGAGCAAGAGCTTCTGGTTCCGAAGGAAAGCCGTATTGCTCCATTATATCAGCTCGATATAGTGTAACCATATCATTTATAACTAAGGGAATACCTATAAGCCTATTCTTGTCGTAAGACAATACAGAACGCCAAAGATCCTCTGCGAACCCCTGCTTATACTTTCCTGCTGAAAATGGTTCTTCCAGTAAATTCTGCAATGCCTCATTCCCGTTTAAATTAAAGGTGTGGTTGGAGTCAAAGACGATAATGTCTGGACTTGAACCACTTGCTATGGACTTGAAGGCAGTCTCAATAATGTGATCATAATCTACTACATCAATCTTTATATTTACATTTGGATGAGCCTTATGATATTCGTTAGCTTGATTTTCAAAATCTTTATAATAAGATAATATAGTCAGATTTATAGGCTCATTTGAACTATCACTTTTTTCATCGTCTTTACTTTCATCCTTAACATCAGTTTGGGTAAACTGATTATTAGTGCTTAACCTATACTTACCAAAATCTACTGTTAAGCTTATAAAAATTAAAATTGCTATCAAAACAACTGATCTCTTACCCATACTCTTTGCTCGAAAATATTAAAAAATTTTTGAGCAGTTCACCTCCTTCCTACATAACTTCTTTCATTTATACGTTTATATTAACTGCAGATATAAGATCCTTAAACTCTTCATTTTTCACTGGCTTGCTAAAAAGGTAACCTTGGAGTTCATCGCATTTAATCTCTTGTAAAAACTTATATTCCTCTAATGTTTCTATTCCTTCAGCAACAACATTCAATTCTAGATTATGAGCAAATTCTATCATTATTTTTACCATAGCCCCTTTTTTCTCATACTTGTCTATTCCCTGTATAAATTCCCTATCCAGTTTAAGTTCACTTATAGGAAGCTGAAACAGATGGCTGAATGACGAATATCCTGTACCAAAATCATCTAAGGAAACTAAAACTCCTAATCCTGCAAGCCGTTTTATGATATCAGCAACAAATTGTTTGTCCTTTATAAGAACTCCTTCGGTTATTTCCACTCTTAGATACTTCGGCTCTATTCCATTATTTTTTAAAGCCTCCTTAACCACATCTACCAGTTGCCCCTCAAAGAAATGCTTCGCTGACACATTTACAGATACAGGTATCTTCTTCCTACCTTCAAGCTGCCACTGAACATTTTGCCTGCAGGCCTCATTAATAACCCACTTATCTATTTGAAAAATAAGCCCCGATTTTTCTGCTACAGTTATAAACTTCATAGGTGAAACATATCCAAGGTCTAGGTGCTTCCATCGAATGAGAGCTTCACAGCTTGTAATCGCTCCAGTTTGAGCATTGATTTTGGGTTGGTAATACAACTCGAATTCATTGTCCTCTAATGCTTTCCTAATTCCTGTTTCCAAAATCATATTTTCTTCAAAGTCTCTATGTATTTCCTTATTGAAATACTCAATGTTACAGCCTCCCATTTCTTTCGACCTGTACATTGCTAAATCTGCATATTTAACAAGAGTATCCAAATCTTGCCCATCTTTTGGATACATGCTTATTCCGATACTGCCAGTAACACTGAGAATTGCACCCAAAAGTTCCACAGGCTTGATAAATATCTTGGCAATCTCTTCACCAAAAAGTTTTACCTGGTTCTCTTCTTCAGCAATCACTACAAAAACAAACTCATCTCCGCCAAGTCTAAATACTTCGGTATTATCACTTTTTATACTAATAAACCTTTTGGAGAAAATAGCTAGCAAGTCGTCCCCTGCCGAATGCCCCATTGTATCATTTATTTTTTTAAACTGGTTAAGATCGATGAAGATTACACCAATTATATTATTATTTTTTCTCGCCATCTGTAATTTTTCTTCTAGATACATTTTAAACATATGTCTGTTAGGAAGATTTGTAAGAGTATCATAATAAGCTAGCTTGTGAAGTTTTACTTCTGATTTCAGCAATTCATCAGCTTGCAGCGCAAGTGTTTTATTCAACTCTTGGCTTTCCATAAACATCTTTTTAAAATTATCTGACATATCTTTGAAGTTTGTTATTAACTGTTTGACCTCATAAATTCCGCTATTAGGCCATTCAATTTGTTCAGCATTCTTAATTCTCACTGGAACTGCTGTGGTTGCAGCAGACAATTTTTTAATTGATTTAACTAATAGTCTGTTGGTTACTACTGCAACTAACAGAGAGAAAATTATAAAATACATTACGAATCTGAATTTGCTAGCATAATTATTCAAAACTTCCTGCTGTATTTGCTTAATAGGAAAGCTGACAATTAACTTTAAATCAAGTAAACCTATCTCTCTTGTATAAAAGTAATTGCCTTCAGCCCATGCCTCTGTTTCAATTCTTCCGTATTTTTTATAAGGAGTAACTGCATATACTCCTTCTAACTCTTTCACTGTTAATGTATCTTTTTGCCAATCAAATACCTGTCCATGCTTCACTTTATCAATATTGGTAGCTACTACCTTATTGCTTGTATCTGTAATAATTATGTCCGCTTTTTTCTCAGATTGAAGCTTTTCTATTAGTTCCTCCAATTGTCCTGCCTGCAAGACTCCATAAAACAATAATTGAGCTTGCTGATTTTTATCCATTACGCTAACTTCCCGTCGAATATCATCTAAATAATCCTGAACTATCTGCTCATTTTTTTCATTGACGGCACTATAGGTATTGAAGCCACTGATAATAAAGGTTGACAGGATACTTACACTCAATATCACTGATATAAAAACAAATAAGAATTTAAGAAATTGAATTGAATCATCTGTTTTCCCCAGCTTTTTTAATAGCTTTTCAGTAGGTACATAAGTTAATAAACCATCCACAAAAGCACAGGATGAAAGACCGCAAATTATGTCAGCAGAAATTCGCATTATATAGGCATCCCAACCTCCATTATAAAATAAGGTATAATATGCCACTGCCGATACCGGAATACCAATGAAAATCCAAAATAACAGATCACCAAAAATCAAATTATTCTTTGGCTTCCAAATTGAGTACAAACCGACAAAAGCGATTTCCAGAACAAATATAAAACCCCAATAAGGGTAATCAGAAGAAATTATCTCTGCCAACTGAGCAATTATTGCCACCACTAAGGCAGTATTAATATTATAAAGTTTAAGTATAATTAACAGAAAAACTCCAGATAAGGAAAAGGTAACTCCTAGTATGAAAGGAAAACTATATACTTTAGTTATGACTGCGAGAAGAGCAAACACTAATAATAAAATGCTGCTTACAACAGTCGTGATTGGAACTGAATTTTTAATTTCTTTGTACATCTTATCCTCCAAAAAAAACAACTACGTCATAGAAGTTGTTATATCATATCCTCCATACATGCAACCCGGCTATCTTTTAATGTTCAGACCCGTGGCTTTGCGTCCTATGCTCCCGCATAGTTTGCCTTTAATTTATAAAGTTTATTATTTCTTCAGAATTAAAGATACGTTGTGATATATTGATATATTATATATCTAATTTGCATTTTAATAAAGTGGTTTTTGTATCCAATTTTGACAACTTGCGCAAAAACTTATTTTATCTAATTAGAAAATAGATAATCTTTCACCTGCTAGATGAACATTCTTTATGTAATGTAAAAGCTATGGGTGTTGAACATTTTTTATATTTATAAAAAGGAGCCGCTACAAAATTAACAACGTTAGTCTTGTAGTAGCTCCTTTTTCTTATCTATTCAGTTTTATAAATTACCACTAATTCTGTAAAAATTACTATTTAGCTGTATAATATTTTGGAGTCCAATCTCCAAAGTATTTAGTAGCATCTATTTTAGCAGCATCAGCACTACTTAATACAACTCCTTTTCTTGCAGCTGTGCTTACTTTCGCACCATTATAAGTTGTGTTGTATTCTTTAAAGTTTGCTTTTTCAGGTAAATTGCTGCTCATAGAAGTCCAGCCTGCAGCGTTTATTATTGTACTGTTTTGAAGTTTAGTATTTAAGAAAGTAACCTTTGCTGCTGCACCCCAAGGTCTTCCAAAGTAACCAGGTGCCTGTTTTTTACTGCTAGTAGCTGTTACTAAGCAGTTTCTAAACAAGTATCCATAAGTTGCTTTATCTTTTGCTGCTGTTATATATCCACCTACAGCTTTATCACTATAACCACAGAAATTTAATGTACTATTATCAAATACTGCATTTCCATCACCAAAAATATAATCAGTATTTCCTTCTATAGTGCAATTTTTGAAATAGCTATTATTAGTGCCAACTGATCCAGTATAAAGTGTATCCTGACTTCCAATAAAACTACATTTTAAGAATTCTACATTATCTGCATCAATAATCATAGCTGCAGCTCTCTCAGTTTGTGCCTTTGAAGCAACATTTGTAGACGCAGTTCTTTGTGTAAGAGTTGATGATTTACTCTGAGGGAAAGTAGTTGAAAGAGCAACTCCATCTGCTAATTCCTCACTAGTAACATATTTGTTAAAGGAATTTTCAAATACTATGTTCTCTGCTTTAAAGGCTTTTGCAGCACTTGTAAGGTACACTGAACCACCCCATTTACCGCTGCTTACATGGTTTTTTGTGGTTTTAGCAGTAGCATTACTTTGGTTATAGAAACCATCAGATCCAGCACTGTAATAATCATATCCGAAGCCGTAGTACCAAGTAATTTTAACTTGTTTACTTGGATTAGAATTAACAAGGGTAATATATGGAGTAGCTATTTTAAGCTGTGCTCTATATACTCCTGGAGCAATATGAATCGTAACTCTTTGAGCCTCACTTGTTGGGTTAATCTTAGCTGCAGCATCAATAGCAGCTTTCACTGTTTTATAGTTGTTGCTCTTAGAACTGTCACCAACATATATGTTAGTTGCTGTAGCAGCAGATACAGTTCTTCCACTTGGTATACTTCCTAAGCTTGCCGTTAAAAGCATAGTTAATGCCAACATTTTACCGATAGTCTTCTTTGAATTTTTAATCATGTTTTTTCCACCTTTCAATACATTAATTTAATCTCTTGCAAAACGCTAAAACTATAGGTTTTATGCAGCTTCACAAATATCCTTTTTGAAGGGTTGCCCCCACTAGAAATAGAAAATATACCATAAATAAACTCTAATTTTAGGATTGGATGCTCTTGCTAGCAAGATTGTCCATTAACTTCAATGCGTTCAATTGCTGATACTTCTTTAGTCATAACAACTTGGAATTTAAGTTTTGAATTACGCAGCCTTCAGAAGGCTGAAACGATTCCATAAAGTTCCCATTTTTTTAGTCAAAATTAGTTTCGAAAGGGATTTAGCAAGATCTTTGACTATATTATTGGCATAAACAAACCATTTATCTTCAATAAAAAATTAACAGCTTAAAAATCTATTATTTTTGAGGCTTTATCTTTTATGCTTTTTACTCGTAATTTTGAAAATAGTATCTAGAATTTTATTAAATGTTATTTTCCGTTAGTTTCTAAATTCACTAATACATCAATTCTTAATCGTTTACATTTCCAGTGACTAATCTCTCTCCCTCTGCACCCTAAAAAGTTTATTCTGGTATATTACAATATTATCATAATATTTAGTAATATGGAATAGTTGGAGATTATATATCGGTAGCGATTAAAACCACATTAAAATTATAATTATGTGGAATTTATAATATAAAAAAGGCGTTACTGCCTTTGCAAATTTACTTATGATACGGTTCACCTTAACAGGTGAACCGTAAATCTTTGATCTTTTATTTTTTTCTTTCTGTCTTCAAAACTAGTCTTTTCTTCTTACAGGAATCCAAATTTCGCTGTAGTAGCTTTCATCTTGACTACCTTGCGGATAATCATCCGTATTGGTGTACATTTCAATATTATAACCTGCTGCAATTTCATAATCTTTGCAATTAGGCAGCCACTCTGAGAAGATTCTTCCACTCACATCTTGCAGAGATTTTGGCATTGGACCTTTGGAAGCAAAAACAGCCCAGGTGTATTTAGGAATAATCTTTGTTACAAAACCATCAGGTACTTCTACGGACGGATTGTAATTGTCTGCAATCAAATATTCGAATTCCTCTGAACCCATGCTCTCATCTATATTTATTCCGTACATTCCGCATACAAATTTGCCTTTTCCTGTTTGATAATGTTCCGCCCAAAACTGTGGAATTTCTGTAGTTGCACTATCATATTTAAATACCTTCGATACTCCCATGATAGTAAAGGAATCTTTTTCAACAATTTTGTAATCCATAATATAACCACCTTCCAATGAAAATTTGATTTTCAACGGAGCAAGGGATTTAATCATTGCTCCATCTTTTCGAACAGCAGTAGGTGTGACACCATGGAATCGGGTAAAAGCTTTTGTGAAACTATCTGGTGAGGTGTAGCCATATTTCAATGCAATATCAATGATTTTTTCATCAGTAGAAACAATCTCCCTGCCGGCAAGAGTAAGCCTGCGCTGTCTGATATACTCTCCCACTGTAAAACCACAAAGCATTGCAAATCCTTTTTGGAAATAGAACGGAGACATTAATACTTTTTTTGCAATATTTTCTATTAGGATTTCTTCAGTGATATTATCCTCAATGTACCTGATAGCTTCACCAATTCCTTCAATCCACTCCATAATCATCACCCCTATCTGTACATATATCTTATCTCTTTTCAGGCGGTTGCTCCCGACTTTTTGTGTTATATTTTGTCTTGTATGAAAAATTGTTGAAATAATCCCACATGAAATTACTATTTATATATAGATTAACACTTCTTTCTTAGAAAATTTTCTTAATTAAATTTATTCAGTAATTCTATCCAACTTCCATATATCGGTATTTTTGCGGAATATAACGCATGTCAAAACTCCCACAATACCAAGAATAAAAAGTAAAAAAGCAGCACCTGACCCTTTTCCTGTTCCAAATAGAGTTGCCAATACTTCACCTGTTTGTTGATATATCATAAATGGTTCAAATACTTTGTCAACTAATACCCCACCTAAGAAATACCCAATGGGAATTGTGAAAAATTGTAGTGTATTCCTTGCAGAATATACTCTGCCCTGCATTTCTATTGGTATATAATTTCTAAATATCACATCCATATTAGAATTCATAATTGGAATAGCAATCCATCCTAAAACTGATCCAATGCACCATACTGGCACAGAACTTCCAAATGCTAAAAAGAAGTTTTCAGTACTCATTGAAAGTAATAATGAATTACAAATCATGCGAACACGGCTTTTAGGAGTTGGTAATATAGAAGCGATAACGCTACCAACTAGCATAGCAATTCCAGTAACTGTATTAACAATGCCAAGTGATACCTCCCCACCTCCCTTTCTTGATAAGATCATAGCTGGGAAAGTAGCATTAAATACAGAAGCGGTAAAGTTAATCGCAGCCAAAAACAGAATTAAATTAAGAATTCCGCGATTATGTTTCAAAAAGTTCAATCCACTTTTTGCTGACTGTAACACCGATTCTTTCTTTACATTTTCATTGTGCGCTGTTGGTATTTTTATAAAGCATAACAGCGATACAAACGCAACTCCAAATGTTAATAAATCCAATAGGATGATTAAATCCATGCTAGTTAAGGTCAATAATGTCGTTGCGATGATCGGTGTCATTATACTAATAAGAGAATTAGAAAAGGATCGCATCCCACTAACCTTCTGGTAATGATTTTTTGGCGTAAGTATACTAATGGCTACATCTGAAGCAGGTTGCTGAATTGTATTCATCAATCCATTTAATGCATTGAGACAATAAAGATGCCATATCTCCAAACTGCCTGTTTTTAATAGAAGCAATACTACAATAGTACACAGCGCCGCAAAGCTATCACTTACAAGCATTATGATTTTCTTGTTCCACTTGTCGCTTAATGCCCCTGCAAATATGCTCATAATTACATAAGGTAAATACGAGCAAACGGAAAGCATCGCCGTTTGCAATGCCGAGCCATGCTGCTGATACGACCATATGATTAAAGCAAAATTAGTCATCGAACTGCCTAACGCTGAAAGGGATTGTGTAATCCATAAAATTAAAAAGCTGTGAAGATCTTTAATAAGAGTTTTTAATAAATTCATTTTGACTTTGCTCCTTTTTATTTTGATGTTATCTCTAAAAATGCAAAGTCTTTTCGGACTAGATTTTTACTCCATGCGGATTTGTCCTAATTAGACCCTGCATGGAGCTAATACAATACAAAGCTTCATTTTTGTACCTCCTAATAAAGTAAGTTTATATATAAATTAAGTATATAATTCTAATGCAAATTTCTATTCACCTTTTGCTTGAAAATTAATATTAACATTTATTTAAGCTCTTTCAAGTGTAACATATTTTGTAAATATTTACTACTAAGCTTATAATAGCTAGCTACATATGCTGCGACATTTTCATCTATAAAAATATCCTTAGACAAGTTATATCAATGTCTAAGGCTATAAATCATATTTAAATGGTACTAACTCAATACATTCATTTTCAATTATATCAAACCTAACTATCAATAAGAAAATCAACAATCATTTTCTTTTCATATTGAGGCATTATATGCATATGACCACATCCTTTTAACATATGGACCTTGCAGTTTGGAATAATTGTTTTTGCTCGAGATAAAACCCTTTTAGCAGGGAAAAGACAATCCTTCTCTGCCGCCATAACCAGTGTTGGAGTTTTATAATTTCTTAATAATTTCCTCATAATATTGCTTGGCATTCCTACTTTGGTTTTTACATTATCAAAACTATCTTTTATAGTATCTAATGTATCTTCATCCAGAACTATTTCAGAAAGTGCCATATATAAAGCTGTTTCTTTTAGATACTTTTCTTTCTTTGTCACAACATACTTTATCAATGGAATTAGCATCTTTACTGAAGATATTGGCAATGCATTATTAATACCTGCTGGCACAACTAAAACTGCTTTTTCAATCTTTTCTGGTGCAATGCACATAAGTTTTGCCAAAATTCCTCCACCGAAAGAAACTCCAAAACAACTTATTTTATCATATCCTATTGCAGTAATTACTTCACTTGCCCACTTTCCGTAATCATAATTATTCGAGGATAAACAAACTTCATCACTTTTCCCAGGATGTCCTATTGTGTCTATAGCATAAACATGAAAATCCTTTAACAAAAATTTATACATCAATAAATTGTATGCTGTTGTACTATTTCCACCATGAAAAACTAAAAGGGGCTTCCCTTTCATATTTCCAGTTTCAATAAGATGAATCTTCCCAAAACTTGTAGTTACATATTTATCACTAAATAGATATCCTAACTTTTGCAATTGTGCATCATATAATTTTATTGACGCAATTTTTCCATCTTGTGATTTATATATGCTCATCTCTTACCTCCATATTATTTATAATTTCTATCCAACCTATAAATTGAAACTTTCTCATTTAATTTCTAATTTCTCTAGTTCAAGCATTAATTCTAAAAACCAAGTTTCAGCTAAGTGCATTTTTTCATCAATATCTTTAAGTGATGATATTTTTGCAAAAAATTCAAGCTTTTTTACTTCTGACTTCGGGATATGCTGAGAAATATGTATCAAATAATAATGTGCATGAGAAGGTGTGTGTATCAGTCGCAGCATATCAATTAATGGTTCCAATACATATCTATTGTAATAGGCATATGCTTCAAGATACATCCCTCGATGAACATAT
Source organism: Clostridium cellulovorans 743B (assembly GCF_000145275.1). NCBI lineage: Bacteria > Bacillati > Bacillota > Clostridia > Eubacteriales > Clostridiaceae > Clostridium > Clostridium cellulovorans. The sequence goes on along the minus strand of NC_014393.1, from coordinate 290,430 downwards.
TTCTTAACTCTGCAATGTTGGCTGTAACGATATTTACATTCTTCAAGGCGAGCTATATTGAAGCTTTTATAGTCACATTCATTATAGTCTTTATACTGAATAATTTCTGATTTATCAAAAATCACCTTAGCTGCTTCAATTTGATTATCTTTTATATACAAAAATTCCTCTTTATTTCTACTATGTAGCTGTAAGCAGAGATCAATCATAAGATATTCGCTACTACCTTTTAAGTGATAAATTCGCTGACGAAGCTTGGGATGACCATGATTCATTACATACTTATAATCTATTTCTGCAACTTTTGATAGTATATTTTCAACCTTATCAATTGCTTGCTGTTCATATTCATCTTCAATATCAATATAAATGTCTAAATCAGACTATTCATCTGCTTGTCCTATAGCATCAGCACCCTCAAGCCACATTGCATGAATATATTGTATCGGTTCTAATTCTTCTTTGAGCTTTTTGATTATCGTTTCACTATTAATCATACGCATACCTCCAAAAGTGTCTTTATTTGAATTGTAAACTATGCTATTCCATAGTAAAAGGTAAATAATCACTATAGTTATTTTATGCACAAAACCTCTGCAGGTCTGAAAACTTGCAGAGGTTTTTTATGTTAATACTATTTTAAATATACAATTTTCTTTATTGTATCATAGGAAAGATTGTATTTCATCATAAGTTCCTCAATACTTCTACCATCTTCTTTTTCTGATTTAATTTGTTTGTTTCTATTAATAATTTCTTGTCTTGCACCACTTCTGCTTCCCCAAGAATTCTTTAACCCTTTTGGTTGTGGGATATATAATACCTCACCAGCAATATATTTCTGGATCTCGCTAAGTAAATCTAAAGGTAATACTTCTGTAGCATTTATATATTTCATTCTAACTTGCTCCTTCACTTCAGAAATAGTTAAGTAAAAGATGCAAAATCAGGCTTACTAACATTTCAAAATTAGAATGAAAAGGCGATTAAAGTATTCTCCATGCAGTTATCGCCATTGTCTATAAGGCTGATTCTGCATAGAGCTTTGTTACTGATGTTACCTTACCTCCGAAAAAACCTAGATTCACGCGAATTATTATCATTTTTTAACCCCCAATATAATAACATCATAAATATTATTGTACATAAATTTTAAAAATCAAATCTCTAAATGTGATAAATCATTGTGTAATATGTACAATTGTAGCATATAAATCCAAACTATATCTATGAATAATACTTTTAAGATTAAATTAGTTTTAAAGCATAATTTTTTATTTCTAAGATTCATAATTTTTCTATAGTAGTTTAGTTTGCATTATGTTTTAGTTTTTTCATTTCTCCCAAAAGAGCCACTACAAAAATTATTTCCACAAAAAGCATAGTTCCTGCCAAAACAACAGGTGAAAATGTACTACCAATATACAAAGCTAAAAGAGGAACAATTATTGCAAATATTTTATAACTAATTGATTTATACAGCCATGAATATGGAAATAAGTGTCCACCAAATACCATTGCATAAACCATTAACATTTTCCCAGGAACTGCATTAAAAACCCACATTACAATTAGTAAATATATCAATTGATTAAGTGTAAAAATAAAGCCCACTTGCCCCAATGGATTGCTCTTATCAAAAATATCTATATGTAGTATTTTCCCAATGCCCCATGCTATTGGCACTAATGGACAAGAGCAACAGAAAATCAAAAGGTTCATATAGTAGATTGGCAAGTTGAGATTCACCACTACTATGATAAATGACCATAGAATTATCGATGCTACTATGAATGGAATTCCTTTTTTTTGCCTAATGGCAATGTCATCTCTTAAATCTTCTAAATTCATGTCTTTTCTACTCCTTTTAAATATGTAGGGCGTATAAATTACTATTCTTAAATTACTTAAATTTGTTTCTCACTTAATTATAACACATATTGTAAATATATTCCTTGTTGTAATACTTTGTTTTGTCTATAAAAATAGCCTTAGACAAGTTATATAAATGTCTAAAGCTAAAAATTGATACTTAAGAAGAAAGTTTCAGCGTCAAATAGAAATATTGGGTTGAATAATATTCAACTAATTATTCGGTATTTTTCAACTAAATTTGATACTTATACATAGTTATTGAGTCATTACATTTAATACATTACCATAATTATGAAGCTTCCAAAATATTTAAATAAAAAGAAAGCTGGTGTTCATAATGATCAATATTGTTTATGCCATTTTATTAAGTTTCTTATTATCTTCCCTTATTGGGACTATACTTGTCCCAATATTTAAAAAATTGAAACTAGGTCAGAATATCCGCGAAGAAGGTCCGAAGAGTCATTATAAAAAAGCAGCAACTCCTACCTTTGGTGGTATTATATTTATCCTCTCATCTATAATTGCAATGTTGTTTTTCATAAAGCAGTATAACGAGGAAATTCAGTTTATTTTCTATTCCTTAATAGCATTTGGCTTTATAGGTTTTCTTGATGACTTTTTAAAAAAGGTACATAAGAAGAACCAGGGGTTAACTTCAAAACAGAAGATGATACTATTACTTTTTGCTTCCACCACTTTTGCAATTTACGCATATTACAATCCCGAAATCGGATCAACAATTATCCTTCCCTTTGCAGGAAAAATGATAGATCTTAAATTATTATACATACCATTTATTATATTCATTTATGTAGCCACAACCAATTCAGTAAACTTGACAGATGGCTTGGACGGTCTTGCTACATTAGTAACTCTGCTCGTAATGGTATTCTTTGCTTTAGTGGCTTTTAATTTCCGCTATTATACCTTAGCAATCTTCTGCGGATGCATGTGCGGTGCGTTATTAGGATTTTTGAGATTTAACTCTTTTCCAGCGAAAATAATCATCATTTTCTGAAAATGATTCGTTATCACCATCTTGTCTTACTTTAATTTTATTTATCACCAAACTTCTCATTTATGTACTTTCCACTAACCTGGATACTCTTAATTGGATCCTTATCTACCCAATCTTTATGAGTTTCTAAAATACAACTCTTTCATTAAATTCTTTCTCGTGTCCTCATCTTGCTCAAGGGTTAGCGTATCATCTGGCCATCCATTTGTATATTGTTAAAAATCAAGGGACAAACCTGTCGTTTAGAAGGTTTGCCCCTTAAATCATTATATATGAATGTTTCAAACTAACTTAATTGCGTATTATGCTTTCTAATTCAATTTCATTACGCTCCTATTATTATTAGAGCTAATCATTTTCTTAAGATCTCCACTTAATTCGCGTATTTCATATAATGAATTACCAATTTGAATTATTTGAGTATTTTCATTTTCAATAGTAGCTAATATTTCTTCAGTAGCTGCGGCGTTCTGTTCTGCTAAACCTGCCATATTTTCCATATCACGTTGAACATTTAAAAACTTATCTGCAACTGCTTCAATTTTACTTAATCCTTTTGATATCTCTGTGTTGGTGTCATTAAATGTATCTTTAATATCCTTAAAATATGTTGATATATTGTTTATAAGTTCTTTACCCTCTTTTACTGCATTACTACCTTGATTAACCTTTTCAAAAGCCTCTTGTGACTTATTGGATAACGCTGTTGTTACCTGAGTTATATCATTTACTATGATTGTACTTTGATCTGCTAGCTTTCTTACCTCATCAGCAACAACAGCAAATCCTTTTCCATGCTCTCCTGCACGTGCTGATTCTATAGCAGCATTAAGTGCTAAAAGGTTTGTTTGCACTGCAATTTCTGATATTCCTTGTAATAAGTTATTTACCGTCTCCATACTTGATTGAAGTTCAGATACAGTAGTGTTAGCTGTAGAAATAGAATCACTTATAATATTAATCTGATTATTCATCTGCTGCATTCTATCCCAGCCCTCACTGACCTTTTCACTAACTACATCAGCTCTATTTGATATACCTTTCGATATATCCCAGGTTTCATTTACCATTTCTAATGAATCCGCCATTGTTTCATTTACCCCAGTAACACTAATAGCTTCTTCTTGTATAGCTTTAGCCATCTCCTGAACTGAAGTAGTTATATTATTACTTGCTTCAGTTATACAATTTATATTACTATTCAGCTCGCTTATTCTATTATCGATGGTGTCCGTATTATCTTCTACCTTTGTAAAAGTATTCTGCAACTTTTTCAAAAGTTCTTCTGATTGTGCTGTTTTCTGAGCGCCTTCATTCACAAGAGCTCTTCCCCATTTACTTAAAAAATATAACATAGCAATGGTAGCATCAAGAATGATCAACACAAAAATGAAGTCTTCAACATCCGTGCCTAGACCTGATATACTATCAGGATTTACTAAAAAAGTAACAAGCAACGCTATATTTGTTATAACTCCATGTGCTATTGTAACCTCTTTTCTAAAGTATAAAGCCATTAACCCAACAGTGCATATAATAATATAATGTCTACTTAGTTGAAATCCATATAAAGCTGAAAGCAGGCACATACTGATACTTGGCACTATTCCAAAAATCAAACCTTTAATATAGTCATTTATTGGTAAAAAGTAATTGATAATACCAATAATAACACACGCTGAGGCTCGTGTAGCCAGTGTAATGCCGGCTTTACTTCCTCCTGCTATAGTTGCATCAATAATCATAGAAAATATGATTAAACATGTCATAATAAGACTTACCTTATGAACTCTTTTAACGTTATATGTGTCCGTCATCATAACCCCTCCTAGACATACAGTCTGTTTTACTTTGAAATTTTGTCAATAACTTATTGCTACACAACTTAAGCTATAAATATTTTATTCATTTATAATCCGCTATGTATCACAAATACCACATATACTGGTTATATGTATACTCTTCAGTATATTATATTTTTCCCTAATACTCAACATTTATAGACAAAACATGACTTTTTCATCTTTAATTGCATAAAATATTTTAATTTTTTTCCAAACCACTTGACAATTTTAACAAGTTTCGACTAATCACCTTATAAAATGATTTTTTCCCTAAGAGGCGCTTCACTCACTCTAAAACATTGGACTTCTCATTCTGATTATGAGCAGTTTATTTCTATTTATGATATGGTTCACCCTTCATTATCCGAAAACCACCAAAGTTGTATTACAAAGACCCAATGTTCAGACAAAAGTCATCACATTGAGTCTTTAATTTTTTTATGGTTAGCTAGCAATCACTAGGCTTACACACCTAATTTAATATAAAATTGAGCCGTAGATATCCACTTTTGATTATAGAAGTCTCTTCCTTTAACTACTATTTTATCTTCATATATGTGGACTAAGTAGCACTTCTCAGAATGCCTCATATACTGCTAATGGTGATGCGTAAATGCAGTAATAGAAAGGAGTATTATATGGATAATAACCAATTTACCTGTTGTCCTTACTACATGAGTCGAGCTATTTGCCCCTCCTGCAACGGAAAGTTGGGAAATAGCTCACAAAAGTTTACAGCCTTTAGTGGCACCGTTACAAGGATTGAAGATCTAAACCCAGGTCAAAATGATGCATCAGCAGGTTGCTATAAATTAATGTCAGTGGAAAACAAAAACAGGGGACCAGTGAATTTTGTGATATCCCCTGGAACTTATTTCGTAGATCATGAAGTGGTAGAGTTAGGCGACGAAGTAACCGGATTCTACGACTCAAATGCACCTACCATTCTTATTTATCCTCCTCAATATCCTGCAATTGTTATGGCAAAAAACACAGAATATCAAAATATTACCGTAGACTATTTTAATAATGATCTTGTAAGCAGCGATGGAAATTTGAAACTAAATATTTCCCTAGCTACTGAGGTTATTCTGACAAATGATCAGTTTTTTAGCAAATACCCTAGAAACAGAAACCTAATTGTTGTCTATGGCCCTACAACCAAGAGTATACCTGCCCAAACTACTCCATATAAAATCATTGTTCTTTGCTAAATTAGTACATGCGATTTCCTTACAGATTACTTTTTCTATGAAAAGAAACGGGACTGTCTTTATAAATGGTACTGTTTTTAATCCTTAAAACCATGAAAAGGCATCCCCTTTTTAGTATCTTATCTAAATGAAGTTTTTACACTTTTTTACTCAATTCCTTGTATGAAAACAATATTATAAAGCTGTTTAAACTATTACTGCTTCTTTATCAATTTTAAATTACTCCCACCTAAAAAACTTAATAGATACCCCAATACATATCACAGTAATTGCACTTACAACTAAAATTGGTAGTATTACATTATCTAAGTTTAAATTGAGTGATGCATTTTTTAAAAGCTTTATTCCCTGAGTCAAGGGTAAGATGTCCGCCACCTTTTGAAGAGCTGTTGGCATAACTTCGTATGGTAATGTCGCTCCTGAGAATATAAGCATAGGAAAATATAGAATGCTGGCAATTACACCTGCTATCTTAGTATTTTTCGCTATTCCTCCTACCATAAATCCAATACTGAATATTGATATCATCACCAATGTATATGCTCCTAAAAAGTTTGTCCATGAACCTCTAAGTTGAAAATTAAAAAATACTTTTGCTGTCAAATAAACAAGAATTAATGAAACAATGGAATATAAAGCATAGATTACGCCTTGAACTACTAAAATCACAGATGGGCTAACTGGTGTTACTCTAAATCTTTTTAATATTTTTCTATGACGATACTCAGATAATACTAATGGTAACCCCATGACACCACCTGCACATATTGAAATGGTTGATACAGCTGCAAAGGATTGTTCCAAGAATGTAAAATCTGCTCCAGGAAATGCGGGTTTATCACCATAAATAATACCTAAAATAATAGTTGCTACCACTGGCATACAGATTGCAAAGATGAACATATCCATGCCTCTTAGTGATAACTTTAATTCAGTTTTTAGCATTGCTTTAAATACTTTCATCATTCAACTCCTCCTCATCTACAAACCATAAATAAGCATCCTCAAATTTTTCATATGGACTCAGTGTCACTGCTTCTTCAACTGTTCCATAAAAATCTGCTACTCCATTTTTTAAAATACATATATTATCGCACAGTATTTCAACCTCATCCATAAAATGCGATGTTAAAAAGATTGTGAGTCCTTGCTTTTTTAAGTTCAACAAGCATTTCCATACATCTCTTCTAGCCTTTGCATCTAGTCCTGTTGTAAGCTCGTCTAAGAATACCACTTCTGGCCTCGGAATTAATGCTAGGATAATAAATAATCGTTGCTTTTCACCTCCAGATAGTTCGCTTACTAGATTTTTAACCTTATCTTGAAGTTTAAATTGCTCTAATAATTTGTTGTAATCTAATGGATTTTTATAAAGAACTTCTGTTATTTCACACAACTCTTTCACTGTAATCTTATCTTGATAATTAGATTCTTGAAACTGTACCCCAACCTTCTGAAATAGCTTTTTTCTTTCTTTTTTAGGATTCATACCTAGGATAGATACCTGCCCATCATCAAAATTCTTTGTCCCTAAAATACACTCTATGGTAGTACTCTTCCCTGCCCCATTGGCCCCAAGTAATCCAAATATCTCACCTTTCTTTACTGTTAAACTAACACCCTTCACCACTTGAACATCCCCATAAGACTTATAAAGATTATGAACTTTTATTACTTCCATGTGCTATTCCCTCCTTTTGATAAAAGAATAACACCAGCACAAAGTCTGGTGTTAAAGTGTAGAGTCTATATTAAATTCTTTTTTCATAAATTCCAATTGCTTCAATATACTATTTGCATTTTTTTCTGCATCATTTAAGGAAGTAAGAAGTTTATCACAGGCTGTAACAATGTCCTCATCCTCTTTTGGTTTATTTATAACCTCTCTAATATCAATTTCCTTACTTTCTTCTATGGCATTAATCATTCTTAAAATTGCTGAAAGGGAATAGTTAGCACAACGTAATGTACGTATTATTTTCAATCTATTAATATCACTTTCAGTATAAACTCGATATCCATTCTGCTTTCTCTTAACAGTAAGTAAACCATTCATCTCCCAATTTCTTAATGTATCCATTGTGACCTTAAGATAGTTTGCAGTTTGCTTTCTTGTAAAAAATATATTATTCTCTTTAGCATCTATCCCTAATAAAAGCTCCTTTGACAGTTCTATGGCTTCCTCTGCATTTTTTCGCTCTTGCTTTATCTGATTTATATAATCCTTTGTACAATTAATTGCTTCTTGAAGTTTCCCCTTGGCAGATAACTTAACAACATTAATTATCTTCTTTCTAAGGCCATTTTGTAGAACCTCTACTTTAAAGGCAGTTCTTGCAAGGATAAACTGCTCTATATGATAGTCAGTAAATACTCTATAGCCATTTGGTGATCTATTCGCTTTTGGTATTAATTGAAGCTTTTCGTACAAACGTACAGTGTTGGAATGTACTCCAACTTTTTTAGCTACTTCTGCTGTTTTATATATCTTATCCATACTATTTGCACCTCCACGTTATTATCATAACACTTATAAAAAGTCTGGTGATATAGTGGAGAGTTGTATTTGTTTCTTATTGAAATTTTAAGAAGCTTATACCTTATAGATACGACAAAAACCCAACAATAAACTGTTTAATGTTGGGTTTCAGAAAACTAAGTCGGAAAATATTGATAATTATGTAGTGGTGTTTGTAGCTCTCAAGCTAGAAACTGCTTATTCTTTACGGATTTATTTGGCCGTTTTATTGATAAAATCAACTTCATACTGATATTCACCGTATTTTCTTTCGTTGTCAATAATCGTACCTTCTGTTAGAGAGATACGCAGAACAATTGAGTTCGGGTTGTCTTCGTCACCAACTTCATCGAACCAATTAAAAATTTTTTTAAATTTCGATCTGATTTCTGCATTCTTCTCGTCCTTTACCCAACCTAGATTTTCAGCAGTACCCTGTAGAGCGTACCAATCTAACCCACATACTGAAACCTCGTTGTTCTTCTCAATTTGTAGCATTTTATTCTTTTTTGCGTCGGTAGAAACATAAAATACACCATCTTCATAATAAGCGCATACCATACGGACAGCAGGACGAGGATTACCAGCAGCGCTCAAGGATAGTGCTATTGTCCCAAGGGCTATAACTTCCTCTTTGCCATTTCCACAACGTTCCTCCATAAGTTTCATTGCATTTTCATATTTACTCATTTCTAATTTCTCCTTCTTATATCTCGTGTACTTGCTTGTACACGGATTGATTTTACTTATTTTTTATGCTGTAATTATAGTCAAATCACTTTAAAGGTGACCCGAGATTTACTATTCTAGCTTTAGCCACAATGCTGGACGGACACCGCCTCTACATCTTCCTTCGTCGATGTTGCCTTTCAATATATTGTTGCCTTGGATACCTATATTACCGTCAGTCCCAAATATGTACACGGCTTTTACATTAACGCGGCCTGGGGACCGAAGCCACCACCACCAACCCCATTCTTGGCCCTGAAGTCTTGCTATTCGTTTACTGTTGTTTTTATCTTTTCTTTCAAACCAATATCTTTGATTTTTTCCTGGGTTATGCAGTTTTGAAAGACTATCACCGAAATATGTGCACACTTCCTCAAGACTTAATAAAAATATACTGTCTTTCGTATCTACTCCGCCTTTTGAACCATACCACTGATTGTCCAAATTTTTATTTGTCACCGGAATTATTCTTGCTTTATCAGTTTCGTTGAATTTCTCATAAAATTCACCATTAAGATATTTTCTTAAGGCGCAGTCAGCCCATGTTATATCTTTATAAGCATTATGATAAGGGCGTTCTTCTATAACTTCTTCGGTTATAATCAAAGCCCTATTGTTTTGTATATCAAGCACACGCCAATTATAATTGCCGAAGGATAATAATGATCCGATTTTAATATCTTCCATTTAATCACCTCTTTCTGTTTCCTTGTTATTAAATATAAACCGTTACACAGTGTTCGAATCAAGATTTCACTGTTATTTCTTTTGTGATGCTGATTCAACAGTTAGTTTTATCGATTGTATTTTTATATTCCTTCTTTTAGCTTAATGGGAAAATATCTTTGCATTTGTTTATAGCCAAGTCCCTTTTCTATGTCTTTATAGGCAGTATCTCTTCCATATTCATATAAATAAGGCATATTGAACATAACACTGCGGCCTTCGTCAAGTTCAAAATTTGTGCTTTCAATCCATCGGCGAACTTTATCTTCCACTTTGCGTAGGCTCTCGTTATCTTCGTCAATACTGACTGCCATAGCGTATAAGCCTCCTGGAAAATCAATTAATTTAAAAGGGCTTACATCAGCGTCGGTAACACCATCTTTAACGGCACATATCCATTCAGCTTTATCATTTTTAGATAGCAAGAAATCAAAACAATCGAAAATCACACTCTTATACAAATGACAATACTGCCACAATTGGTACATATATCCCCCTTCTTTGAACATTTCTCCCCACGGTTGGTCGCCGCACGTTAACGCTTTGAATGCCGGTATCCTGACAACCATTATATCTGGAATTTTTTTATCTAATTTTTCTGTTATTTCAATCAATCGGTTTATATTTGAAGGCTTGCCTATATAATCAACGGTTACCAACTGTGTTTCAATCTCTTTAGCCTTGTTATACAGCAGTTTTATATCGGAGTTGTCTGTAAAATTCACTTGTTCGATTTCACGTATAAAATCCAGCACGATTTCTTTCAACTCATGCAAAAGTGCAACCTCGTCGTCTATGTTCTGTACTTTTTTCCCCAGCACTTCTAAAACTACATCTGAACCAGAAGTATTGAAAACACGTTGAATGTCTTTTATGCTGATATTCAGCTTGCGTAAAATAAGTATTTGTTCAAGCCGCCTAACAGCATTTTCGTCGTACATTCTATATGTATAGTCATCACTTCGGGTGCTGGACAGCAATCCCATATCCTCATAATAACGCAGTGTACGAGCTGTAACGTCATATTTCCTTGACACATCTTTGATTTTGATTAGGTTGTCCATTCGTTTGCACCTCTTTTCTTAATTATCAATGCTAATTTAAGTATAAACGATTCCCTAAAGGAAGAGTCAAGAGGGTAATGCTATTTTTTGTATAAAATATAAATTTTCTCTTTTACTGAGAAACGGCATAATCATTATTTCAGATTATTAAGCTATTAGTATACTCCTCTCCATTCCTTATCCGAACTTGGAAAACCATTATTAAAAAGGAACTCCTGGTATCTTTATAATATTCACTTAGAATTATAACTTTCTATTTATCATATAGCTCTTCAAAAATTGATAAATAATTCAAATTCCTATTTGTCTAATACTTAAAATTTATTTCCACTTTTTATTGCAACATATTTTGTAAAATCATAATAACTTATGATACGTTTTTTTACGTGCAAAATTAGCCTTAGACAACTTGTATCAATGCCTAAGGCTATAATTTCATTTATAAGGAAACTCCTACTCTCTCCGTTCCTAGGAGTAAGTTCGCCTAACTAAATCTAAGATTTAGAGGCTTACTTAAGGAAACTCCTACTCCCTCCGTTCCTAGGAGTAAGTTCGCCTAACCAAATCTAAGGTTTGGAGGCTTACTTATGGTACGGTTCACCTTATCAGTAGCAAATGATAACCCATCACTTGCTGAAAGCGAAAATTCACATTAACTATTAAGATTTAACCATAATTCCATAACCTCATCCAACTCTTTGCTTAACTCCTCTTTTCTAGAATACAATTTACTAAGTTCCTCATAGTGTATATTTGAGTCAGCCATAGCCAATTCAGTCTCTTGTATTTCTTTTTCAAGATTTTGAACACTTATTTCAACCTTAGCTTTTTCTGCTTCATTCTTTTTAGTTTCATCGACATTTATTCGTTTATTAGCTTTTTTACTTTTTTTGATTTCATCATTATTTTTTAATTTATTATCCTTTTTAAGCTTTGATGTTTCATCTTCTATAGCCTTAAGCTTTAATTCCTCTGTAATTCCTTTATAGTAATCATAATTACCAAGGTAACTTTTAAAAGCATTATCTTCAATTGCAATTATCCTTTCACCTATTTTATTAATAAAATATCTATCATGAGATATGAAAAATATAGTTCCTTTAAAGTCTTCTAGAGCTTCTTCAAAGGTTTCTATTGAATCAATGTCAAGATGATTAGTAGGTTCATCCAATATCAATAAATTTACATCTTCATATAATAGCTTACCGAGCTTTAATCTTATTCTTTCTCCCCCAGATAGATGCTTTACCTTTTTAAATACACTTTTGCCATAAAACATGAATTTAGACAAGTATTCACGTGATTTTCCTTCTAATATTGAAATATCTTCTCTGAAGCATTCTAATACAGTAAGTTCCTCATCTTTAAAGATAATTTGCTGTGGCAAATATGCTACTCTTACACTGGCACCTAATTCCACTATGCCACGATCCGGCTCTTCTTCACCTAAAAGCATTTTTAGGAAAGTAGTTTTACCACTACCATTTGGGCCAATTAATGCTACTCTTTCACCAAAATTAATCAATAGATTTACATCTTTTAAAATAACCTTATCTTCAAAAGATTTAGAAAGTCCTTCAGCCTTAATTGTTTCATTGCCAGATCTTTCAGTTTCTTTAAAGCTAAGATTCATATTATTTCTTTCAAGCTTCGGTTTTTTAGTTCTTACATATTGACCTCTAGTTCGATACTCTTTGTCGCTTTCAGTGTTACTATTTTTCATTTTATCAAGTCTTTTCTGTAGACTGGCAGCTCTTTTAAAGAATTTATTATTATCTACTCTATTCGCCCAATCTCTTAACTCTTTTATAGTGTTTTGTATAGTTTTAATCTCTTTTTGCTGCTCTTTATATTGATGAATTTGTTCAAGCATATTCTTTTCTTTTTGTTCAACAAAATCAGAGTAATTTCCTTTATAGGTTTTACTCTCCATATCTTCTATTTCTACAATCTTTGTTACTACATTATCTAAAAAGTATCTATCATGAGATACAATAATTACAATACCATTGTAGTTCTTAAGATAAACTTCAAGCCATTCAATTGAATCCATATCTAGATGATTTGTAGGCTCGTCCAGTAATAATATATCTGGATTATCAATTAATAGTTTTCCAAGAACAACCGTAGTTTTTTCACCACCACTTAATAAATTAAATTCCTTATTTAAAAAGTTTTCATCTAATTTTAAGCCCGTACAAATCTTATTTAATTTTTCTTCTGTATTATATCCATCTTTAACTTCATATAATTCAACCAATTTACTATACTGTTTTAAAGCTTTTTCTAAATTATCAGTTTCTAAAAACTTCATCTCTTCTTCTAATTCACGCATTTTATTCTCTATTGTGTAAACTTCAGCAAAAGCTACTTTTAGAACATCGATAACTTTCATACCATCTTCATATTGAGGTATTTGCTCAAGATAAGCACATGTAGCTTCTCTTGGTACACAAACAAAGCCTTCATCATATCCATAACTTGAGGTTTGAGGATAACCTATGTAGTAATTCATTTGCTCTATTCCAGCTATTAGTTTAAGAATAGTACTCTTCCCGCTTCCATTAACCCCTACTATACCAACTTTTTCTCCTGCATACACTTGAAAACTTATATTTTTAAGCACAAGAGTTTCATCCATATACTTTTTTACATTAACTAACGATAATTCGAACATAAGAAATTCCTTCTTTCACCCTTATTTCTATTCCTCTTCTTAATGGATAGACAGAGAAGGTTCTTAGATATATGAACTATAGTTAATTAAAAAAACTGTAAGAAGCTCATATCTCCTTACAGCCTGAAAATCCTTTATCACTCTATATGCTTCAACAATAAAACCACATTTATATTAACCATAATGCATAAACATATATCACATTACAATGTAGAAATCTTATTAAACCATATATATTATAATTTATTAAAGTATGATATAAGCACAAATCTAGGAATGTTAATAAACTCTTTGTATTATGCTTATATAATTTACACTAAAGCTTCTTTAAAAATTTTAGCTCAATACTTCAAAATACATTGATTGAAAGTTAAAAAATATAACTTTCAAATATCCTATAAATTATAATGTTGAATTTCATTAAAGTAAGTTACCTTCTAAATGCCTTATTCCATAAAGAGCATAACAATAAAACCTAAAATAATTAGGCAAATTAAACTCATCATAAAATACATATTAAATTAAAATAATTTTGAAATTATACTTTAATCAATATTAGCAATTAGCTGGTGTCATAACTTACTCTCCCCTTTCAACATGTTTTTTTCTTTATTACGCAAATTTTCTTTCTTAAGTATATTTTATCAACTCTATATACTACATAAAACCTCATTCTTATTTCATAAAAGAGAATGAGGTTTTATGTGCTATTCCATATTGCTTATCTGATATCTTCTTTCATAAGACCTAATTAGTGATTATAATTATTCTCTTTCAACTATTAAGGCAGTACCTTGTCCTCCACCAATACATAGAGTAGCAAGTCCCCTCTTCGCATCCCTTTTTTCCATAGCATGTAGCAATGTTACCAAAATACGAGCACCAGATGCCCCTATAGGATGTCCAAGTGCTATAGCTCCACCATTAACATTAACTTTACTCATATCTAAATTTAAATCCTTAGTTATTGCTATACTTTGAGATGCATATGCTTCATTTGCTTCTATTAAATCTAAATCTTCTGCTTTTAAATTAACCTTATCTAAAGCTGCTTTTGTTGCATGAAATGCACCGTATCCCATTATCGCTGGATCTAACCCCGCTGATCCATAAGAAGTAATTTTTGCAAGTGGTTTTATTCCTAAAGCTTTAGCTTTATCTGCACTCATTATTACTAAAGCTGCTGCTCCATCATTTAGTCCTGATGCATTTCCTGCTGTCACTGTACCATCTTTTTTAAAGATTGGTTTAAGTTTTTTTAATGCTTCTATAGTATTACCGAATCTAGGGAATTCGTCTTGGTCAAATATTACTTCACCTTTTTTTGTTTTAATTACTACAGGAACTATTTCATCTTTAAATTCTCCATTCTTAATGGCTGCTTCTGCTTTTTGTTGTGATAGAAGTGAGAATTCATCTTGTTCCTCTCTTGTTATATTCCACTTTTCCGCCACATTTTCCGCTGTTATTCCCATATGATAATCATTAAAAGCATCCCATAAACCATCTTTTATCATTTCATCAACTAGCTCACCATGGCCCATTCTTTGTCCCCATCTTGCACTATCTAGTAAAAATGGTGCACTAGACATATTTTCCATGCCACCTACTACAATAGTATCAGCATCGCCAGCTTTTATAATTTGAGCTGCTAAACTTATAGATCTCAATCCTGAACCACAAACTTTATTAATTGTAAATGCAGGTATTTCTACAGGCAGTCCAGCTTTTACAGCCGCTTGTCTTGCTGGATTTTGTCCTAATCCTGCTTGAAGCACATTCCCAAAGATAACTTCATTAATTTCTTCTGGTTTAATATTTGCTCTTTTAACAGCTTCTTTTATTACTATTGCACCTAAGTCAACTGCTGGTACATCTTTTAAAGTTTTGCCATATGCTCCTATTGCTGTTCTTACTGCGCTTACTATTACTACGTCTCTCATTTTTCATTCCTCCCATAATTAAAATCTATATTGTTATTTTTTTAACAAATTCAAATATGCAAATTCATTTACTTTTATCGATAATAGAGTTATTAATAAAACTTACTTAATATGTTTTAGCTACTCTATAAATTCATATTATCAGAGGATTATATATTTGTAAAATTGATATATTCGAATTGACAATTCAATTTTATCAATATATTATTAGATTAATATATTGATCGGGGGGACATTAATGGATATAAGACACTTTAAAACCTTTAAAAGCATTGTTGAAGAAGGTAACTTTTCAAATGCCGCAATGAAATTAGGATACACCCAATCCACTGTTACCTCACAAATTCAACAACTAGAGCAGGAACTCTCAATTAAGTTGTTTGAAAAAATTGGCCGTAATATGGTATTAACGGACTTAGGAAAAGAAATGATACCTTATGCAAATGAATTACTTAATACAGTGAAGAAAATTGAGGGCATCGGTAAAGTTGGTGATAAAATTACAGGAGAGTTAAAAATTGCTGTTGCAGAATCTTTAATGTCTTATAAACTACAAAATGTATTAAGTATGTTTAAAGAAAAAGCCCCTAATGTAAAACTTAGTATGGTTTCTCTTAATTGCTATACCATAAAAACTATGTTAGCAAATGGTGAATTAGACCTTGGTTTGATGTATGATGTGGGAAGTAAAAATGAAAGTTTATCTGCTGTTAAGCTTTCTGATTTTAATGTAACTTTAGTATGTTCGCCACAATTTGAACAAGAAAAATTAGATTTTTGTGAGCCAAACCATAAAATAAATACAAGCCTTATCATTAATCCAGTTGAATCCGTTTATCGAAAAATAATTGAAAATTACTTTCTGGATAAAAACATATTACTAAACAACACAATCGAACTTGGAAGCATTGAAGCAATTAAAAAATGCGTTGCGAGTAATCTTGGGATTTCATTTTTGCCTAGTTTTACAGTAGAAGAGGAGCTTAGTAATGGAACTTTAAAAGAATTAAAGGTTGGCTGTGTAGATGCTAAAATTACAGCAATCTATGGTTATCACAAAAATAAGTGGATTAGCCCTGCACTGTCGTTATTTATTGAATTGGTGAGAGAAGATTTTAATATTATATGAGCCCTAAGGAGTACAGACAGCGCCTTGAATTTCCAACTTAGCTGGTCCAAGAAAATGTCCGCACCTCCCACTCTATTATATAAAAGAAAGAGAACCTCTCCATTATCTGGATTTGGTTCTCTTGCATTTTATCAATAAAAACTTCATTGGAGGTTTATCTTTATTATCACTATCTATTTCATCAATCTCAGAGAATTCTACAAGCCCATATTCTTCAAAATCTTTTTTTATTGACTCAGAATCATAAAAGAAGATTCTTACTCCTGGCATTGTTTCATAATAGTTTTCATCAAGCTTTTGGCCTTTTCCAAACATAGGTGCTTTTTTTGAAACTGCTGTAAATATCATATATCCACCTTGTTTTAATTGCTCATAGCAATCACTAATAAATTTTTTTCTCTCTCTTTCGTTTAATAAATGAATAAGTGCATAGCTAAATATCCCTTCATAAAGCTTATCTTCAAAAGGCATATCTCCAACTGAACCATGATAAATATTGATATTAATTCCATGTTGTTTTGCCAAATCAATAGCTGTTTTTGAGATTTCGATTCCTGTAACATTTATACCATTATCAATAAATACCTTTGCATTCCTCCCATAACCAATACCTGGTATCAATATATCTTTAATATTATTTTCAATAAAAAGATCTTTGGCAATAACAGCTGACTCTGATGGGTTAAATCCCCACATCGTTTGTTTCTCTATAAAGCTTTTTTCCCAAAACTCTGTCATATTTTATTCTCCTTAAAATATCTAGTGACAAAAGCCTTTAAACTCTTACACTGACTTAATTTTCACTTTGACTACATATATTTTTTGAATTCACTCCCTAGCTTGCTTAAACAATATTTTAACTAATCATATTATAAACTCAAATTATCTGTAATATGCCTGCTTATATCTATTGTCAGTATCAAAATATTATTATGATATATCTTTAAATCTAAAAATTATCTTTAAGCTAGTTAATCAATGTCTAGTTATAAACTGATTTAAATATACAGTAGACCATTATTACTCTGAAAACTGACTTTTCGTTATAAATAACCGTCTTTTCGTTATGGATAATTGTCGCATAACCTAGAATAATTGTCTCTATGTCACCTTTAGCAAGCTACTCATATTATTATGGAATCTCCCCTGAACCTATTTTATCTAAACCTAAAACTCCCTTGAAATATTTAGTCAAGATATCTCAAGGGAGCATAGTTAATGCTGAACGTTACTTAATTATAACTTTCTAAAAAACCTTATGATTAATAGCAAGAAAATATCGTCATAATTTAATATTCTACTTAATTAAACTTTTACCTATTTCAAATGCTTTTTCACAATCTAAAGGAAATTGAACTTTTCTATGAGCTGCCTTTTCTTCTTCAGAAAAGGCACTAGATTCATATTTTGAGTAATCATCAAATTGGTAAGTATTATTTGAATACATAACTGATGGTTTTGTAAATATACGTCCAATGGTAGATTCAGTTTTATTAAAGGTTGATAAATATCCGACATTATCCATAAAATCTTCTGCAACATTCATTGTATAAATGAATGCTATTGGCATCTTCTTCGGTGAAATTGTAGAATAATTCTTATCATACACCAAGTAAGGGAATAATAGTCTTTCTAAAAATGATTGTAATTGGCCTGTTATAGTACCAAAATATATTGGAGAACCAAAAATAACCCCATCAGCTTGAGATATTTTCTCTAAAACTTCATGAATATCGTCTTTTACGGCACATTTTCCATAACTTGTACCGCCAATTCTTTTACAGGCAAAGCAACTTTTACATCCAGTATAATTTAAATCATATAAATTAATTATTTCAGTTTCAACTTCTTTATCTTTTGCAGCTTCTTTTACTCCATCTAAAGCTTTCTGAAGTAATGTAGCCGTATTCTTATTTTTTCTTGGACTTCCATTAATAGCATAAACCTTCATAGCGACACCCCTATTTTTTTATATTTTTACTCATTTTTGTATTTATGGTTTTATGCTATAATTATATATCTTAAGACCATAAATATATAAGTACGCAGTTTTTTCTGTGTTAGTATAAAAAGTATACTATTAAAGTTAAAGGAGTTGTAATTATGAATAATGGTATAGATTGCAATGTAGAATTCCATAATGATAATAAATACGAGACAAAATGTCCACTTATATACGCATTAGATATCATCGGCCAAAAGTGGAAGTTGCCTATCATGTGGTACTTATTTGAAAATAATTTCACTAGATATAATGAATTAAAACGAAAAGTTAACGGTATTACTAACATGATGCTTACAAAATCTTTAAAGGAACTAGAAGAACATAACCTTATTGTTAGAATCCAGCATGAAACCATTCCTCCTAAGGTTGAATATGCTCTAACAGAAAGGGGTAAAGCGCTACTTCCTGCATTAAGTGAATTGTCTAGATGGGGCGAAGAACAACTTAAACTTGATAAATCGAAATCAAATTCTTAAACATTTCTCATTTACTGTAATAAATAAAAGACTGATTACACCTCTTGAGGCCGTATAAAAAATTTTGTGTAAACTGAATAAAAACAACTTCTTCTTGGTAATAATTGAAATAACAATATATTACAAGAAGGAGTTGTTTTTTATGTCAAATGTGTCGAAAGAATTATTGAGAGAATTTATAAAGGAGCAGAACTTTACTAATGCTAATGAAGTATTAGATGCCATAAAAGGAATGTTTAGAGATGTTTTACAAGAGGCTTTGGAAGCAGAAATGGATGAAGAATTAGGTTATGGTAAGTATGATGTAACAGAAAAAGCAAGCGATAATAGTAGAAATGGCTATTCAAAAAAGAAAGTTAAAACAGAATTAGGTGCAATAGAACTGAATATTCCAAGGGATAGAAATGGAGATTTTGAACCTAAAATAGTACCAAAACATCAAAGAACCATAAATGGAATTGAAGATAAAGTATTATCGCTTTATGCTTCGGGAATGACAACAAGAGATATATCTGAACAGGTTAAAAATTTATATGATGTAGATATAAGTGCAGAAACAGTGTCAAATATAACTAATAGGATATTGCCAATGGTATCAGAATGGCAGAATAGACCTTTAGAAAACACATATGCATTTGTCTTTATGGATGCAATCCACTATAAAGTAAGAGAAGAGAAACAGATTGTACTTAAAGCAGCTTACGTAGTAATAGGCGTAAGCCTGGACGGCGAAAAAGAAGTGTTAGGAATATGGATTGGTGCAAATGAGAGTAGTAAGTTTTGGCTTTCTGTTCTAAATGACCTTAGGAATCGAGGCGTACAAGATGTACTAATCTTCTGTGTTGACGGCCTAAACGGCTTTAAGGATGCGATTGGCGCAACATTTCCATTCGCTAGAATTCAACGATGCATAATACACCAAATACGTTCTAGTATGAAGTATATACCATATAAGGATAAAAAGGCTTTTGTTGCAGATCTGAAGTATATATATGGTGCCGTTAATGAGGAAGTAGCTATGGAATATTTGATAGCTTTAAAGGATAAATGGTCTCAGAAGTATCCAAACGCAGTAAAAGTTGGGAAGATAATTGGGATAATTTAAGTACATTCTTTGCCTTTCCTCAAAATATAAGAAAAATAATATATACTACAAATGTAATAGAGAGCTTAAATAGTCAATTTAGAAAAGTAACAAAGACTAAGCTAATATTTCCTAATGATGAAAGTTTATTAAAGATGCTATATTTAGCAGTTCAAAAATATCAACAAAATGGAATAGAAATTATCGTGAATGGGATTTAGTAATCAATCAATTAAAAATAGTATTTAGCGAAGTGTTTGAAAAAATGGCATAAAAAGAACCTTAATCTAGAATTAAATCTAAGATTAAAGTCCCTTTAGTAAATTTCCTTAGGTATATTATGTGCAATAAATGTTAATAATATACCTATGAAGGAAATAAATTGTTCTTCACTAATATACATACTTAGACAAAAATCCAAGCCTGTCTAAGACTATAAATTAATGGTTATTTCCAAGAAGAAGATAAGAATACACGAAATAATTTACAGGCTCCCTCTTGATGTAATCAGTCTTTTAGTATCACCATCATTTATTAGCTGATACAAATATTCTGTATCCTTGAGATAAAATATTGCATAGTAACAACTTGAAATAGAAGAATAATTCATACTCTATCTATTTTTTTATAACAGCTATCCAAACCTCTTGATGATTATCCTGCATATAGCACTCAATAACCGGAAGATCCGCTAATTCATAGCCGGAATTAGGTAGCCACTCTCCATAAAATTGTTTATAAACCTTCTGTATTGCTTCTGGCAGTTCTCCATTAGCTTCGAAAATTGCCCATGTTGCTTCAGGATAAGCAAATTCCTTCATCCCTTCCAGTGCAGGAACATGTTCACAGCTTGGTACATCTACATAATTTGTCACTGCTATTATATATTCCATTTCCTCTGATTCGCCCCATTGCCCTCCTTGGGCGATTCCTAAAAACCCTGCTGGTCTATAGTCAGGAAATTTCTCAATAAACCTATTCATAGTTCCGTCCTTCCATGCGTTCTCCCAAACTTTCGGAACCATTTCAAATGCTGTTGAGGTTTTCATTTTCTGTGATATTCCCATTACTCTGAATGCAGGCCATTGCTCAATTTGATAATTCATATGATTTTCTCCTTTTATCGTAATTTGAAAGGAGCGCTTAGGACAAGATTTTAACTGAACTGTTTCATTTCTTACACTTGAAGGCAGTACTCCATGAAAATTTTTGAATGCCCTGGTAAATGAATCTTGAGATTCATATCCATACTTTAAAGAAATATCGATTATTCTCTCTGTACTATTCAATAAATCAAAGGCTGCCATAGTTAACCGTCTGTTTCTTATATATTCAGACAACGGCTTATCTGCTATATATGAAAACATTCTTTGAAAATTATAAATAGAACATCCGGCAATTTTTGAAATAGCTTCATAGGATATTTCACCTGCAAGATTCTCCTCAATATAATTTATTGACTCGTTCAATTGTTTAACCCAATCCATTCTTCTCACTCCCAATCCAATAGTATCTCTTTTAGCAATAACCTCACTCGATATTTCATGCCGTATTTTATCGGCTCACTGCTATATATAATATAATAAATTTCTCTATTAATTCTATTTAAAAAATCTTTTATGGTTTTCTATAGACATTGAAAATTTTTTAGATATCTCATGTTAACCAAAGTTTGGGTGGCTTTCCACCAATTTTTACTTACTGCCCACTGCTCAGGGTAATCATTCCAATTCCAAGTTATATTCCAGGTCCCATCTGAATTCATCGTTTCTATAATGAAGTCAATTTCATAATCGGAAAGTTCTTTATTATCTAGATAGAATATACTATCCGGTGTAATCATAAATTGAGAAGGCTTACACATATAGTTATCCTTCCAACCCTCTTTATCCTCACCAATTGAAGACTTTACCTTACGCCTTAAACAATTAATCATTTCATCGGCATCAAAAATATCTGTTAAACCTGCTTTTTCGCAGTATTGATAGTATCTAATAAAGCATGATATTTCGTGCATATCTTCTGATGTTTCATCTTGTAGAAATGCTTTAGTCGCTTTCTTAGCAATTTCAAGTGCTAATTGATATAACTTTGATTGTTTATCAGCAAAATATAAAATGAATCCTACTAAGCAGATTGTTGGATTATAACCCCATTGATCAATAACATTTTCTCTATAAGACCACCACTCTGCATGTGGATAGTCATCATTTGTTGGAATTTGTGCAATCCAATGTCCATCTTGAAAATCTTTTCCACTGTCTAGATAGGATAATATATTTCTTACTATCTCATTATTTTTATCTGTAATTCCTAATTCATATAAAATTTCTGTAGCACACCAGGTCTGTATAGGTGACGAATTAGGGTTCCAGCTATCAGCTTCAAGTGCATATCCAAACCCTCCATTTGGATTTTGGTATGCAGATAAAGCAGCTAATACATCATCCTTATTTCCATTTTCAAAATGATATTTCCACCTTGCTATATCTAATGGCCTAGCATTTCTATACATCCAATTCCTTATTACTTCAAACTGTTTTTTAGACATTTTCATTAGAAGCACCTCGATTCTATATATACCTACAATTATATCATGTATATCCAACTTCCTCCTAGATATTTAAAGCGAAAAAGCCCCTATTCTCTATTAACCAGTGCTTTAAACACTGAAATTTCCTATATCTCAAAACTTATTTGAACTTCATTATTTTTCTCTTCAAAAGTTCTCATATAATTAAAAACTTCTCTTATGTCACAAATAATATTATTTTTATCACAGGTTTCTTTAATAATTTTCATAAGTTTTCCATGATTCTTACTTATTACTTCATAACTATTCCCATACTGCTTTATGTATTTCTCTTTTAAACCTTTAAAATGCTTATCTAAATTCTTATAATAATATTCCCTATTTCCATTTCTTAATGTTAACCCAATACCAAATACTATGATTCCTTTAACTTTGGCTTCTATACAGTAATCTAAAATCCCTCTTATATTTTCCTCCGTGTCATTTATGTAAGGTAAAAGGGGACTTAGCCAAACTACTGTAGGAATTTTGTTATCCCTCATTATCTTTAAAACTTCAAATCGTTCTTTTGTTGTAGAAACATTTGGTTCAATAAGCTTACATAATTCTTCATCATAAGTTGTTAATGTCATCTGCACAACACACTTTGATTTACTATTTATACTTTTTAACAAGTCCAAATCTCTTAATATTCTATTTGATTTAGTTTGTATCGCTAGTCCAAATCCGTACTTATCAATTATCTCTAAACATCTTCTTGTGTTTTGAAGCTTTTCTTCTAGCTGAATGTATGGATCACTCATTGCACCTGTTCCGATCATGCACTTTTTTCTTTTACGCTTAAGTGTATCCTCTAATAACTGAACCACATTAGCCTTAATCTCTATATCTTCAAAAATATGATCCATTCCATAACAAAGACTTCTAGCATCACAATATATACATCCGTGAGTACATCCTCTATAAATATTCATTCCATTATTACTAGATAGTATCCCCTTTGCTATCACCTCATGCATATAATCGTAACTCCCTTCTAACACATTGTACCTCTTAAAATTACTTCAATGAAATATAAATATCAACCTTACAATTATTAAAATCTGAATTTAAATATTCTTCAAAATCAGCTTCATAACTTCTATCTAAATCCATTTGCCAAATTTTATTCCAAGCTTCTGCAACTGCTTTTTCCATATGTCCTTCAATAGAAAACTTAGCATATTTCCCTACAGGAATTTTCTTTATTGTAAGTCCTTCACTTTCAGCCTTACATACCTCATTTCCTACTGTAACTAAATACTTATCATCTTCATAATTCGAATAAAGTCCTATGGCATATTCATTTACCTTATTTGTTATCATTTCATTAATGCCACCTTGATATAACTTTTCCCAAAGACCTCCAATAATTTTGCCCATATTAGGATCATTATTACCTGTAATAGCACTAACTCCTACCACTATTTTTTCTTGTAAATTTACAATTTCGTACTTCATATTCATAACCTCCATATATTTGATAAGGTTATTATACTCGGGTTACTATGACAACTATATGTCATAGTAAGAATGACTTAAAAGATTTTTTTATTTTGTTAAAATTGTCAATTACATGACCCTTTACACTATCACAATATAGTAACCTTACTGAAACCTGCGTCTTTTAATATAGTTTGAATAGTAATCATAAAAAAAAGAGCTGACAACTGTAATATCACTCACATATTATCGGCTCTGCGTTTCATTGTACTCCAACTTTGTGGTAAGGCACAGACCTTTCACTTCAATTGCTTTCTCAATTCCCATATCTCAATTTTATTTTTTCTTATCTATAACCTTTTTCATTGCCTTATTAACTTCTTGGTCAACAGATTCTTGATAGATATCATAGTAAGTTTTTGAATCTTTGATTAGATCATCACAGAAAGTCGCTACATCACTGCCAGTAACTTCGAGTACACCTTTGCCCAATGCTGCGCCCTCTTCAAAAAAATCAACAATCCCCGAGAGCAAACCTATCCCGTCGGTTAGCTCAACTAATCCAATCTTAAAGAGATATTTTTGAATCTCTTTATAAACAATCTGATAATCTTTTGGGAGTGCCTTGACACGCGCCATGTGTGCTCTCCATTCTTTTTTACCTTCAATTATATCTTGTATTCCCATATACTCCTCCTATTTACCTAATTTTTTAGCTATATTATCATTAAGTTGTTTACGCCATTTATCACGAAAAGACTTTGCCCCTTCTTCGCCAACCAGTGCTGAACAGAATCCTTTGATATCGTCACCCAAAACCTCTTGTACACTCTCACCGTCCGCAGCCGTTTCTTCGAGCATGCCAAGTACACCGTCAAGAATTGGCATGAGGTTGCGACCGGTGAAATCTGAGTATGACCAAAGATTAGCACTAATTTTTTCCCATGCCACTTGATAATCAGTCGGTAGCTTTTTGGCTCGCGATTCAAAAACTTTCATTTCTTTAGTGATGTCACTTCCCGTAATTTTTCCCCAAAAACTCATTATTTCCTCTCCTTTAACTCGTTAATTTTTGATGATACAAATTCCCACCTTTCCCAGAACCTCCTCAGTTCCTCGCGCCCAGCTTCATTAAGTGTAAAAAACTTTCGCGGCGGCCCCATATCGGATGGTTTTTTTTCTATATCCACAAGTTTATTCTTCTCAAGCCTAACCAATATAGTATAAACTGTTCCATCTACAACATCCGAAAATCCTAGAGCATTTAGCCTCTTAGTAATCTCATAACCATATATTTCCTCATGGCTGATAATTTCAAGAACACAGCCTTCCAATACACCCTTTAGCATTTCTGTAATATTTTCCAGATCACTCACCTCTTTACTATCTAGTATTACATGTATTCAGTAATACTTACTACTACTATATAGTACCACTCACTACTAATAGAGTCAATATGTTATATTTATTCTTTGCGTTTATTTTTACCGATGAGATTTCAAATAATACAAGATCAGCAAAACTCTACTACTTGGTTCACCTCCATTACCAACAGCTTCTATTTTTCCTTCAACCCTTAACTTTTCAAACATTCTATTTACAGTGGCTTCTCCTACATCAGGACATAACATCGATGGCTTATATAGTACTTAACAATAATTCTGTTTTTGCCATAAACATAGTCATCTCCATCTAAATGATCATATTTATTGTCAACTTAATATATTAAAACTAAAATAAACCTTATCATTTTACTACAAATGATAAGGTTTATTCTTGGTGTGGAATTGTAATAATATAAGTTTGAATTTGATTATCCAACTTCAATGCCTTGTTCTGTAAATGGTTCTAATACTTTTGGCCGACACATTGAAATATACCCAACTCTTTTTAAATGTTCAAAACCTTTACCAGAATACCATCCATAATTTTCAACATGCTTTTCCTTTAATTCTCCTAATTGATTTTCAAACCTTGGCTTCAAAGATAATAATGAATGTAAATAAAACAAGCTTCATTGGCATTTTGTACTTCTTTATTGCTTATGAATAAAAGCATATATTGTTTTTAATACACTTTTTTCGTCATCTCCATTGAATCCATGTCCTGCACCTTCAACTACAAAAAGCTGGGAATTTGTATAAACATTATTTGCTTTTTCGGAATAAGAAAGATCAACCGCCGGGTCTTTTGTTCCGTGCATTATGATAACCGGTCCTGTATATTTTTTAATTTTTTCATATACATCCATTTCATAGAGCTCCTGCCACAACTTTTTTCCTGTTAACAAACCAAACATATTAAT
Source organism: Clostridium cellulovorans 743B (assembly GCF_000145275.1). Lineage (NCBI taxonomy): Bacteria > Bacillati > Bacillota > Clostridia > Eubacteriales > Clostridiaceae > Clostridium > Clostridium cellulovorans. The sequence continues at coordinate 263,805 of NC_014393.1, read as the reverse complement.
TGTATCTGGAATTTTATCCATATTTGAAAATGTTTTTCTTGTGCTTTCAGCTTTGTCCAAAGCAGGGAAACACAAGACTAGACCAGCAATATCCTTATGTTCAGCTGCTGTTAATGCAGAAACCAATCCTCCCATACTTTCACCCAAAAGATATATTTTTTCTTTATTTACCCATTCTAAACCTTGTACATAGCCAATTACAGCATTTAAATCAGACATTTCTGTGGAGATTGACATATTCGTTGAATCTCCTTCACTTTTCCCAGATGAAGACCCTCCCCTGAAGTCAAATACTACTGCTGGAGTTCCTGATATAGCAAAGGATTTTGCCTTACTTGCAAGCATAGCCTCAGTGCTATTAAATCCTGGAGAAATTATCAGTATTTCTCTACTTCTCCTTTCATCTTCCGGTATATATATAGTTCCTGATATTTTTTCTCCATTGACCACGCATGAAAATTCTTTTTCTGCAATAGCAAATTTCTGCTCTGACAATAAGACTGGTTTTTTATTATATAGTAAAAATTTACATGGCCCCATACCAACTTTTCCTAACGTAATTAGTATCCATATAGTTATGGCTGCAATAAGAATAAGCAACACAAGAATACCTCTTTTAATAATTTTACCCATTTTTGTTCCCTCTCTCTGTTCATTCTATTCAGGTATTTTACCTGAACTTCATTGTGTGATACAATTGTACCATACAGTAGAAAATATTCAATTCTAAAAGCTGGTACAATTAGAGGGCTTTTGTCCCACTAGATAGGAGCTAATGATGATAGAACGCACAAATGCATCAAATATATTTGTATGTGAATGTCTACAAGCCGCATTACTGCGATTACTAAAAACAAAACCACTAGAAAATATAAGTATCTTAGAGCTAGTAAAGATTGCCGGTGTCAGCCGAAATTCTTTCTATCGCAACTATAATAACTTGGAGGAAATTATAGGTGAATATCTTATGAAAGAATCCCAGAAGTGGTGGGATTCTTATAGCAAGTCAGAAGACAAAAATCTTACAAAATGTCTATTTGAGCATTTTATAACATTAAAAGATATTATCTCAGCACTCTACCAGTCGAACCATTCTCATCTGATGATGCAACATATTTTTCAATGCACTATTTCCGGCAAATCCTGTTCTGCACAAGAATCCTATCAACGAGCTATCATTGCTGGGAGTACTTGGGGATTATTTGATGAATGGGTAAAACGTGGCATGAAGGACTCACCAGAAGAAATGAGCCGCTTTCTAGAAAGTGGATGGCATGAACGAACTTAAAATTTTATCAAAAGCAGTAATTTCTCATATCATAAAAAAACAATTAAATTACTATTTGTCTATTACTCGAGTTTGTTCCTAACTTTATTAAAACATATCTTATAAGTAAACTATTACTTATAAGACAGTATTTTCGCCTATAAAAATAACCTTAGCTAAGTAATACTAATGGCTAAGGCTATAAATTTCATTTAATTAGGTGCTATCTGCAATATTATTTTTGAGTGGATTAGAAATGATATGAATCTGTCTATTGATGAAATGGTGGAGATTGGATATAACTTGATGCTAGATGGGATCAAGACTATTTCTAAGTACGGGAATTCTTGCAAATAAGAAACAAGGACTGCAACCTACGAAAGATATTTGCAGTCCTTGTTTTTTAAATTATTGGATAATTTCTACTTACTTTTTTATAATATATTTCCTCGGATTTGTACCAATAATAATTACACCACCTTCAGATTTTAAATTTGTGTTTTCTGTAGGATTTGCATTATTAATTAAGTTATTTCCGATAGCATATAAGTCCTGTGCTACTTTTTTTAAATCTACAATAATAGTTCCAGACATAAGTCCTTTATCAATTAAATTTATAGCTTCAGGAGTTCCACTAAGTCCAAAAACCGGTATATATTTTGATTTACTCCCTGTGTTATATCCATATTTTTGAAGACCTTTGACAGCCCCTACTGCCAGATCATCATCATTAGCAATTATTGCCTCAATTTTGTTCCCATATGTTAGAAATATGTTTTCAATATAACTTTTAGCTACTGCTTCAGTCCAATTTGTAGCAAATGATTGAAGTAATTCTGTTTTTATACCAGAACTTTCAAGTATTGAAGTAACCCCTTGAGTTCTTTTATCTGCTGTTACGTCCTCCTTAGGTCCTCTCACAAGGACATATTGTAAAATATTATCATCATTTTTGTCTATAATACTTTTATTGTTCCAAAGATCTCTAACAATTTCACCTTGCATCTCACCTGTTTTATCAGAAGCAGGTATTGCAAAAGCAGCTCTGGCATAATCTTTTGAGATATTTTTTACCACATCTGGAGGAATATTGAACATTACCAACGGAGTATTGTAAGGTCTAACTCTTTCAATAAAATTTCTCACAGCATCTTCTTTTGTACTTGCTGGGATGGCTATAATCAGATCTATATTATTTTTAAGTAGAGAATCTAACATTTCATCTTGTACACTGACATTATTTTGAGGATTAAGGACAGAAACTTTCACTGGATATTCATTTTGAAGATTATCAAACTCTTTTTTAAATTGCGCTGCAATAGAATTATCTAAACTAAATAATATTACTCCAACGTTAATTGTTCTTCTGCTAATTGGACTAGAAAATGTTTGTATTTCGGTAGTAATTATTAATAGAAAAATTAATAACATAACTAAAATTGACTTAATTGTTTGCCTTAATACTTTCATTTTTATGTCCATCCTCACTTTAAATGATATAAATCAGTATTAGGTTACGAATAAATGTCAAAATTATTCTCTTAGCGGCACATTTTTCTATTCAGCGTCAAAATCAATAAAGTATTTTCTCTCTGATGTATGTATCGTTAGGGTTGCTAAATTAATATTGTCCTCTAAAATATCTACTCTGTATTCAAACGTGATATCATCATGTTGTTTTTTCATAAATAAGTAACTTCCTTCTTCTTGATCCTCGGCCTCATCACTTATTTCAGTGTAGATTTCTTCGCCACTGACTTCTCCAGGATATCCTGACTTTCTTATCTTTTCCTCTATTGTTTTAAAAAACTCTTCCATTTTTTTGCTCTCTTTCTTTTTTTAATACCTATTTCTGTTCTAATCAAGTATATACTATGTTTCTAAATAACAGTAGCCCTAATCATTATTAATTAATGTTCAGAGGAAAACCTCACTTATCAAAATCACATGGTTCTCAATGACAAATTACCATTTGTCTGTTACTGGAGTTTGTTCCTAATTTTATTACAACATATCTTATAAGTAAACTATTACTTATGATACAGTGTTTTCACGTATAAAAATAGCCTTAGCTAAGTAAATGGCTAAGACTATAAATTTCATTTATATAGTATAATTCTAAAGTAATATTTTGAAACCCGTAGTGGATAGGCAGCCGATTTTATCTACTTCCTCACTGGTCTTATATATTTCCAAAACCGCTCTGGATCATGATAAAAATAAATTATTCTACCAGGGGAAGTATCAAAGCAGTAACCGGTGTCTGCAAAATCAAAAGTTGCCATTGCCTTTTCAATCTTTTCCTCTACGCTACGATTTTCCTGCTCATAGTCGAATGGCCCATGTTCAAAAACAATATACTCGGCTTCTGGAACATCAATCATAAGCATTTGCGGTGGTACTTGGCCTTTGTAATCAAAAGGAAGACGTGTACCATAACACTCTGTACGTGGAATACCCCAATCACAGAGTCTGCCGTCTGGGTCATTAATGTACGCCATAATCTGACCGCTGCTGCTGTTAGATTCGCTCCCACCATCATCATCCAATTTGCCCTTGATACTATCGAGTAAGCCGCAAATTGTTTCGCAGTCCTGTCCCGGAATAAGACTTTGCTTTTGCCAAAAATCCCAATACCCATTACTCTCATAGTTTTTTATGTGCAAAAATTTGTGTGCGGGAATGGTTACAAAATAAATTTTAACACCATCTGTAGATTTTATCATCCCAATCTCTCCCAATCCTAAAAAGTAGCGATCGAAGGAGTTTATTTTTGTACGAAGAATGACAGGCTTAGGTTTTTTTCGGTATTCACTTGGAATTACACCATATGTACCCTTAAAAGCTCTGGTAAATGCTTCATGTGATGAAAACCCATAATCAAAAGCAATATCTAAAAGGCTTTTTTCACTATCCCTTACCTCTTTTAATGCAAAGGCTAATTTTCTATGTCGCAGATAATCCCTAAATTGCATACCCGATATTTCTTTGAATTTTCTCGTTGTATAAAATTCGGAATAACCCAGCCTACGAGAAAGAAAACGTAGTGTTAAGGCTTCATCATTATAATTTTTAATACATTTATCAATTTCATCAACGATTATTTGAATTTGCTTCTGCCACTCGTACATTTCTATGTTCACCCCATTTCAACCACTCTACATTTATTATAAAGAAATAGAGAGATTACTACTTGATTTTACTTGCTGCTATTTCATTTTTTCTCTTTTATGTTCTGCATTCTTGCGTCTGGCCTACAATATAATTTCCCATCATGCCATAGCATCGATGACTTATTCAGTACTTAATTTTGACTGTAAATGATAAGATTTATTCCTGCTGTATCATTGTTTTGCTGTTTGCTTGTCGCTTCTCCGTAACTACTTAAAATGAGATTTTTCCATTTTATTCTTATGTATCTATTCTTCATAAAATTCTATAATTCTAAAGTAATATTTTGAAATCCGTAGTGGATGGCTGCGGAGGTTTTGAACATTTTATCCTCCTGGGTTATTGGTGAAATATTCTACTATAGCTAGGGGGTGGTATTGGATATGCTAGAATTAATAATAAAAAGTTCTGCTACTATCTATATTATTAGATTGGTTTTAAAACATAATCTTTTTATTTCTAATTATGCTTATTTTTAAATTTATAATAACAGTTCAATTGCTTTATCAACATCTTTTTTCTGTAAGTCCTATCTCTGCATTAGTTCGCACTTGTCTAATCGCTAAATCTTCATTATGCAAATGTATATCATGGAAAACTATCCACTTGTCAATGTTTTGATTCTGCTTTAACCATAAAATTATCTCCACTGCTTTGACCCTACTGAACATTTTAGTTTTTCTGATTTCTTCAGTAGTTAGGTCTGGGGGCATTGCATAAATGCTTAAACCAGAATCTAATAACAAATCAAGTAATGTTCCATCATGCATTAAGCTTTCAATTGTATATGTTGCCTTATCTCCTGTAAACTTTTCTTTTTGCAATAATGATTCTGGTATAAACATTGGCATATATACAGTTGAATATTTTGTACCTTTTAAATTATGGATAAATTAGAAATTTTCTTATTCCATTCAAAAAGGATGTCCATAACTTGAAACATCCTTTCATCTTGTAATATCTTATCTTTCATTGTTTTTTAATTTCCACTATAGACCTTCCACCCTAAATCTGTTTTGATTTTTTCAGCAAGTTGCTTTGCCATCAATTCATGAGTTTTCACACTAGGATGCCAATCCTCACCAAGTCCATTAGCAAAATCCTGTTGAGGAAATTCAATAAAGTGAACCTTATTATGTATAGAAGCTTCTTTTGATTTAACAATGCCACTTATATAATCCCTTTGACTATCAAGGTTTTCCCCATTCAACATAGGACCTATCGCACAATAAATATCAGCCTTAGGATATTCACTACGGATATTATCTATAAATTTTGAATATACTGCTGTAAAAGTTGTTTTATCTGGAATGCCCACACTATAGTCATTTGTAGAAAGATTAATAACTATCACTTGAGGAACCCAGTTTTTAGGATTCCAAGTGAGATTTTTGTTATAAGGTAGCACCTGATTATATATTTCTGGCATTACATCTTTAGGATCTCCTCCATAGTTACGAAGCACTCCTTTTCCTGACCAGCAAATAGTCATTGGATCTGCACCCAAAAGCTTAGCCGTTAAAGCACCATATGCAAGAGAAGCATTTTCATTTTTAGTGGTAAAGGATTTATTCGGGTCAGTCCCTTCATTTCCATAGCCACAAGTAATTGAATCACCAATAAATAGTATTCGTTTTGAAGAAGGTTTTGGCGGATTTAACAACTTTCCATCTGAAACGCTAAACCCCAGAAATTGTACATCACCCACAAAAGCCTCAGTCCTTTTAACTAATTCTATCGTATGCTTTCCTTTCTCTAATCCTGATACCAATGCAATAGGAGATGATGTTGTAGAAGTTACATTAATAGGCGTTTGAACAACACCATCAACTATCACATTAAACCAGTTATCACCTGTGGATTTTAAATTTACGCTTATTCCAGTTCCCACGAAATTGGCTTTAATAGTAGTGTTGCTCCATGCAAACTTTGGACCAGCAGCATCGCTTGTATCAAAACGACCAATAAGAAGAGTCTTCGATGTGGATTTTTTCTCCGTTAAATTATCAGATCTAATGTCTGAAACATTGTAACAATTAAACTCATTTAAACTAGGATAACTATTATTAATAGATTCTATCCTATTCTCATCAAATAAATTAACCTTTACACTACCAGCTGCAGAAGCATCGACTGTAGGTGTTATAGTTAACATTGCTATAGAAATAGCTAGTAAAAAAGTACCCCTTTTCTTCATATAAATTCCCCCTATCTTACTATAGATTTATGCTTTTTTTATTCTTTAATCCTCAAGGCTTGACCTCTTTGGAGAAAAAAATAATCTTTAAATTTTATCTATTTCTTGTAATATTATACATATTGATTATAAGGTTATCATTTATATACTGTCAACACATCTTTGTTTCTATATTGCTAATTTTATCTATTCTTGCTTTTAAATTTCTTGGCCTTGATATAGAAGTTAAAAGCAAAGAAAAAAAGTGCTCCATCTCGCAAAGATTAGCACCTTTTCTTAATTACGTTATCATTTTCAATTACATACCTTTACCCTATAGCTTTTTCCACTTAGAATTTCTTCCCTTACCTACAACTTCTATTTTTCCTTCAACTCTCAACTTTTCAAAGACTCTATTTATAGTGGCTTCACCCACATCAGGACATATAGTTCTTATTTCATTCTTAGTAAAATAGCCTAGTTTGCCTTCTATAGCCATTTCTATTCTCTCACTCTTACTGCCCTTCGTATTTTCAATACAGCCTACCCTATCCTCTAATTCCTTATATGCTTTTATAATAATTCCAAGAAAATATTCAAGCCATATATACAAATTATTTTTCCCATCATGCCATAACATCGATGACTTATTCAGTGCTTCATAATTATTATCTTTTTACCATAAACATAGTCATTTACATCTAAATAATCATGTTTTTTATTGATTTAATAGGTTAACTCTACTATTTGATTTTCCCTGCTAAAACAAAAACCCATCCAACTTCTCAATAACCCTTCTCCTCACCTTAATACAATTATCCACCGATTGATTAAGTTCCTGAGCAATGCTCGTCCAACTTCTTGTAGGCTTACTAAAATAGCGAAGCCCAACTAATCTTTTTTCCTCAACATCCAAAAGCTCCAGCACCTTATCTATTAAAGCCTTTTCATTTAATCTGCTTTCCTTTTCTTTTCTAAGCTCCTCTATCTTACTTTCAACAAACTCTTCTCTTCTGATTACTTCATTTTCTACATTGGAATTAAACCTGTTTGTAGAAAATTTTTCTTCATAAGTCATAGCCTTAATGGATACATCATCCTTTAGCTTTTTTATCTTTATCTCCGTCAATTGGTTTAATATATCTATGTCCTTGTATGCATAAAGTCTATTTTCTGTTCTTTTGATTTTACTTTCTTTCTTAACGGTATTCTTTATCTTAATGTTATCATCTATATCAATGTTATTATCTATATTAATCTTACTATCTTTCTTATTGGTATTCTGTGCCTTAATGTTAATCTCTTTCTTAATGTCATTTTCTATCTTAATGCTTCTATCTTTCCTAATGTTATTTTCCATCTTAATGCTATTCTCTATATCCATGTTTCTCTCTATAGTAATCTTACTCGCTCTCTTAATGTTATTATCTATCTCAATGTTATTCACTCTCATAATGTTCTCTCTCATATTCCATATCCTCCTTGTTGATCATAGCCCAAAGTTTTTCTATAGCTATTTACTTTTTGTACCTTTTGAAAAATTCTAAATGTGTCTTTATACTTGTTGCCCTATGTTTCATCATCAAAATCACATATCAATCTATAAAATTATTTAAGTACCAATACTCTCTATCTAATGGCTTTATTACGCCCTAATTTATGAGGTAGCATTTTTAAATAGCAGGTTTTTCACACTAAAAACGCTACCTTCTAGATGGCTCTATCACTTGGCTTTAGGCACTTTTTTTGCAAGGTAGCAAGTTTCAAAAAAACATACACCCTATCTTTGAAAAAATAGATATTTAATTCTTCCTATATATACATATAACTTTTTATTTTATGCTACTTTTGCTACCTATAACTATAAATGGCTTGGTTGAGCCATTTGCCTGGTATCATTTTTGGGAGCACTTTTATTTTGAATCAGATACCTTTGCTACCTATTGTTTTTTACTACTATTTCCTTAAAGTTATCACTATTGATTTTATTACTTCCATTAAGTAATAAAACTTATAAGTATCAAATACTAGGATAGGTTGTCACCCTAAATTTTTTTACTTGTCTCACTACCAATGATCAATAGTCATACTCTTCTATTTCTGTAGGTTTCACGATAGAATACATCTGAAGCTGTCTCATCTTTTCTTTATTGTATTCATCAAACCTTACAGGTTTTCTATCGATCTTTATTTGTTTTGCCGCTGTCTTTGTAAAATATCCTGACTTCTCCGCCTGCTTTTTAAAATCCCTTAACTTCAGCGGAATAACCTCCGCAGCTCCTACTTGATTTACAAACATATGAATCTGATTTAACATCTCTGAGGTCCTTATAAAAAGCCCATCAGCTCTATCAATCACTACATTCTTGTAGTCATAGGCTCGTCCATCTTCTATCATGTTGTTATATAAAACCAGCATCTGTTCAACGGTGCTCTTTGCTTCATTATCTCCATCTAAGATTTCTTCACCAATATTTTGTTTTATGTACTTTTCATAGCCTAGGATCTTTGGAAATCCATGCTTTACTAGTAATAGATTTAATATCTCCATGCCAGTAGCAATATTAACTGCTGTAGCAAGGGGTCTATTATTTAACTCTGGGAAGAACTCGCTGACCATAGTTCTTATATTTTTATAGCTGTCCACGGACAAGTTAAGTATTACATCTATAATTGAACGTCCAAATTTATTAAGTATATTTTCATTGCTTTTAATCCATTCCATAGCTATTGTATGCTCTGAGGTTCTTTGACCTTTGCTTAAATACACGATTGCACTTCTCTCAACCAAAGCTTTTTCACCATTAGGATAAGACTCCTCTCCAGCCACTATAATAGGACTAGTAAATCTAAAACCTCTAGTTTTAAGAGTCTTATCTCCTCTTGATACCGTTGTCCTATCATAAAGATTTCTAAAGGCTTCGCTGAGCTTTTGGACTTTATTTTTATCTAAAGCACTTGGTTTAAACTCATCAAAAATTATAGGATAGTTTCCATCACTTAAATCCTTGATTAATGCAAAAGTCGTTATAAGCCCTATGGATTTTATGTCCGCAGCTGGATAGTTTAATACTGCTGCTATAACATTTGATAGGATTGTAGATTTACCAGAACCACTCTCACCTACAAGTAATAAGTGATGAAGCTTTTCCTTTGCCTCTTCATTTTGAACCACAGCCAGGTTGTTAAGGACTGTCCCTATTATAGTTATAGTTTTATCAAAGGTAGCAAACTTAAATAACTTCCCCCTTAGTTCATTTAATTCTTCCTTGCTGATAAGTTCCTTACATATTAAGTCCACATAACCGCTTTTGTCCGCCCTGACTCTTGAGTTGACTCCATTTGCCGTAATTGTTCCATCCTTTGTTATTAACATAAGCTGATTATCTTTCCTTATAAATTTTGAACCAGAATAAATTTCATCATTTTCTAAAGCCCAATATTTATTAACCCAGCTCTTTAACTCTGTAAGGTCCTTGATATCTGTACTCCTAAAGGATAAATCTAAGGTCCCTAGAAAATTTTTAAAACTTTTAATATCATCAAAGACTGTTGCTAGTCCTGTTCTTTCAATAATTCCTCCAGTACAACTTTTAAAAACCATCGTTATACCCTCGGTTTCATCATCAACAAAGGTTATCCTTTTAGCCTCAAGCAGCTGAAAATCTGTAATATAAAGCCTTATGTAGTCTTCCTGTTTTTTATCCCAATAAACCCTATAGATGCCCTTAGAATCTTGTTGTAAATCCCTTTGATTCTTGAGGTCTAAGCTTCGTTCCAAAGCCATCAGCAACTCCTCTTTAGCATGCCCATCTTCTATCCAATCAGTAACATCCTTGTTGTCCCCAAGACTCTTCAGCCCTGGTAAATTGATAAACTTAAATTCCCTTGCCTCAGAAATAAATTCATCATAAATATGTAACTTATATTGTTCGCCAGCCCTTCCTGTATCACCGATTACATATATACTCATAGGTCCTCGGTTTTTTAATATGGAAAGATCCTTACAGCCTTTTATTGAAGTTGCCACAAAATTCATGCCCCTTAAAACTGAATTAACGGTATTAGCATCCTTTTCACCCTCAACAAAGATTATTGTTTTCTGCTGATTGATACCACTGATAACTTTGCTCAGATTATATGGTACCTCCTCCGCTCCCCGTTTGTTTATTACCTTATTTCCTTCTATATGGTAGTAAGGAGTTTCTTTTGTTCCATCACTTCTAAGAAGCTTGGCTTTATAGTAGATGACCTTATTATTTTCATCGGTAAAAGGAAATAAGCCCAAAAGCTTATACCCCTTCTTGTGTTCCGTCTTCTCAATCTGCCAAGTTATGTATTCCCTTATTATTTCTTCTTGAAGCTGATTTTCGGACTTCTTATTCTCCATACCTAAATACTTCCGAGCCGCCTTATAATCTAAGTTTCTGTATTTCATAATAAAATCAAGAGCATCCCCCTGCTCTGTGCAGCCCCAACACATAAATCTTTGCTTATTTCTATCTGGGAAAAACTTCACACTTAATGAAGGTGTCTTCTCTTTATGGAAGGGACAGCATATGTAGCCCTGATTACTAAATCTTTCCCCAGTCTCTGTCTCAATTAATTGTCTTAAATCTATGTCTTGTATCTCCATTTTTTCACCTCATTAAACCTTCACAATTTATTTTTTCCCTTTTGTTATTCTTATTTATATTAGCTAGGGTTTGTCCAAACCCTCGGACCTTTTTTCAGTGTCTAACTAAACTTAGCCAATACTCTAATATTTTTTCTCTACACCAATTACAGTTTGTCCACCCCCGGCCTTCTTCCATATCCGACTCACCTTAGCCAAATCTCTAATCCTTTTTCCATATATCAGTTGTAGCTTGTCCACACCAGCCTTTTTCCGTATCTGTCTAAACTCAATCAAAAACTAAATCCTTTTTCTCTATATCAGCTATAACTTATCCAAAATCCTAATTTTTTTTCTCTACACCAATTACAGCTGTCCACCCCGACCCTTTTCCGCATCTGTCTAAACTTAACCAATGCCGATAAAATAATTTAAAGTTCATAACCTGTTGTGGTTATATTTAAATCATCTTCATCCCAAATTTCTATGCTCACGTTAATTTTTGCTGAATACTTCTGATAGTTCACCAATTCCTCTGGAAGTTTCTCATTAATCAATTCACTTATGGACTTTCCGTTAACATCTACACCATATGGACTTCTACTTAATAAGCAATTACTTGAGCTTATTGATAATACTTTCATACTGTTTACCTCCAAATTTCAAATATATTTATTTATCTTTGACACAATTAACGTCATTCGCTACAAAAAAATTCATTCTTTCATAACACCTTATCCTAAAATATAACCATTCCTAAGGATCAAAACTGACATATGTTTATCTGCGCACAAGAATTACTTCTATTTCTTCCACTCCTGAGCCCTTCTATTTATCAGCTCTTCATAAGTTACTCCATATAATTCTGCTAGAACGGGAACAAACTCTGCAGGAAGCATTACTTCCCCTTCCTCAATACGTCTTAATCTATCTCTGCTTATCTTTAGCTTTTTAGCCACAAAAGTGCAAGTTATTCCTTTATTTATTCTTAACTCCTTCAACATCTCACTGTCCCCTCCCCTATGAATATATTATACAACAATTAACGTCAAAAGAAAAACTTCATCCCACGTCGTTATTGACGTTTATTGTGTCATTCCTCGATGATACTTTGTTTCTTTATGTTTTGAGTTAATTTACACTTTTTTTGTTACATTTTACGTCAAACATGGTATAATGAATTATGAGGTGAGTAAATTGTTAAAAGATAAAATCAAAGAACTTAGAAAGGAAATGGGCCTAACTCAAGAGGAGTTTGCTAGTAAGCTTGAGATAAGCAGAAGCTACTACTGTGATATAGAAAGAGGTCGATTAAAAGGCACTAACGTTAAGATAATTTCAAAGTTATCCGATGTTACAGGAAAGCCTATGGAATATTTCCTTGATAAGGATGTTGAGGTTAAACAATATGATATATTAGATTCCGCCTTAAACATGCTAATAGAAAAAGGCCTAATAAACAGCGACGGCGAAATAACAGACGAAACTTCAAGAAATATTGTTATGGAGATCTTAAAAAAAGAAATTCAACTTAAAATAAAAAGCAGGGAGTAAAATAAAATGTACTCTTTATAGAGGCCAATTTTAAAAAAGTCTATGCTAAATTAGGAAGATGACTTGTGTATTGAACAGGAGTCATCTTTTTTTATTATACACTCAAATACCCTACCAAGTAGACTTTTTTAATATATCCAATAGGGTACATTTTACTAAATACACAACGTTTTTTATCTATCCCTATTTTCTATATTTTGATGGATCCTTTAGCTTTAAATCTTTATCAATTTTTAATTCATCTCTTTTTTTGTTAAAGTCTTCTTCACTAAGTGGACCAAGTACTTTATCTTGATTAACATCTATAATGAAATAATTTATTTTGTCGTCGTCTTCTTGTCTTGCCAATATGTAGAGATCATCCCATGCGATCTTTTTTACTTCTGCTGTTACAACTATTTCATAATCTCCTTTATATATACTGGTATACCCTGCATGATATAATTCATAATTCCCAGATAACTTATAACTATAATCAGCTGATCCTGGACCAACAACAAACTCACATCCACTAAATGAAAACATCAATACTATGATACTAATTATCAAAATATACTTTTTCGTCATACATTGCTCTCCTTTTTTGTAATTAACTATCTTTTAAGATACTAGTATCTAACTAATACTTCAATACCTTTTCAATAGTATATCAGAATTATAAATAAAAAAAAACAAAACACATACAAATTTTTACTTGATTATCATTTCTTTTTTATAATACATTGGTATTTATGTTATATATTGATGTTGAATCAAAATCATGCTATATTACTCTAAGTAAAATATTTTTTATAGGAGGTTTTTATGAAAATAAAAAGAATTATAATGCCAATTGTTCTTATTTTTACATATACAATATCAGCTTTTAGCAATGTGATTGTATATGCTAATCCAGATGTAAGTGCTAATCCAGACGTCAGTTATTTTGAAAATGCTCTAAGTGAATTAACTATGAGTGATATTGTATCATATCTAGAAAAAAATATATCAGAATTAGAAATACAAAAAAATAAAGTAATGATAGAAGAACAAAGAAATAGTATTGAAGTTGAAATCAGCGGATATAGAGAAATATTAACTACTATAAAAAGTAAAAATATAACTGATGAAGTACTTAATAAAAGTAAAGATTTAATATTTAATAACGACCCAAATAATTCAATAGAAAATCTACTAAAAGACGGACAGGCTGTTGCTAAGAATACTTTTAATAAAAATATTGTGACGGCTTCTGGACTTCGTACACCAAGCATGCTTGGGGATCCGATATATATGTCAGTATATATCTTATTGGTTGCAGCTATAGCTGTAGGTGATACTCAGTATGGATATCATTTTGCCGCAAGGTTGCTTGCGCATGCAATGGATAACAATACTAAATTAGGATAAATTTATTCTATATGGAATACAGATTCAGATATAGATAGCAGAGTTAAAGCCAGTGCTTATTATCAAAGTAAACTTTCTGAATTAAGGAATGATTATAAAACAAGTGGGTTACCTGAAAATTTTAATAAATCATTTAAGATAGAATTTTCTCCAAATGGAAATACTATAGAAAATGACATGTATTATGCATTACATGGTTTGAATAATTTTGAGGATAAAACGATACCTCCAGGTTCTGTTCATGTAAGTAATGGATATGGAGAAATAATATTAAGAGATGTATATGACTTTCCTGCATTGGCTTTTACCTTAGATAAAGATAAGATAAAAGGCGTTGCATTAAATGATCTAGGCAAGCTTGCAATTATGTATGGAATTATTACCGTATATAATGTAGAAATACATACGGTTGAACCTTTTTATGATTATATACCTAATCCTGTACTTAGTACTATACCCAATCCTTCATCTAGTCCTATACCTGGTCCTATACTTAATCCTGTACCTGATCCTGTACCTAGTCCTGTTGAAGATTTGGTATTTGATGAAAAGTTTTATGCTGATAAATATCCTGATTTAAAAACAAGATTTGGTTATGATAGAGTCAAATTATTTAAGCATTGGAAAACATCTGGTATAAAAGAAGGACGTACTTTTTCTTGTGTTTTTGACCCAGACTATTATTTAAAACATAATTCTGATGTAGCTAAGGCTGTTGGAGCTAACAATTATGAAGGAGCTTATCAACATTTTATAACAAGTGGATATAACGAAGGTAGGAGATCCTCTCCTATATATGACGGAATTTACTACAAAAATTGCTATTCAGATTTAAAAACATATGACTTTTACAAACTTATTTACCATTTCCTCACGTATGGGATTCATGAGGGTAGAAGTGCTTGTTTAAATTTTGAACCTATTGTATATGCTATAAGATATCCAGACTTATTTAAGAATTTTGGCAATTTAGACTATAAACCTTACTTTACTCATTATTTAATATCTGGTATTAGGGAAGGCAGGTCAGGTCTTTATGATTATAATTTTATACCTAATCCTATTGAGAATTTGATATTTGATGAAAAGTTTTATGCTGATAAATATCCTGATTTAAAAGCAAATTTGGGTTATAATAAAGCCAAATTATTTATGCATTGGAAAACAACCGGTATAAAAGAAGGACGTACTTCTTCTTATGTTTTTGACCCAGACTATTATTTAAAAAATAATTCTGATGTAGCTAAGGCTGTTGGAGCTAACAATTACAAAGGAGCTTATGAACATTTTATAACAAGTGGATATAATGAAGGTAGAAAATCCTCTCCTATATATCACGGAAGTTACTACCAAAATTGCTATTCAGATTTAAAAACACATGACTTTTACAAACTTATTTACCATTTCATAACATACGGTATTCATGAAAGTAGAAATGCTTGTTTAAATTTTGAACCTATAGTATATGCTATAAGATATCCAGACTTATTTAAGGCTCTTGGCAATTCAGACTACAAACCTTACTTCACTCATTATTTAATATCTGGCATTAGGGAAGGCAGGTCAGGTCTTTATGATTATAATTTTATACCTAATCCTATTGAGAATTTGATATTTGATGAAAAGTTTTATGCTGATAAATATCCTGACTTAAAAGCAAAATTTGGTTATGATAGAGCTAGATTATTTATGCATTGGAAAGTAAGTGGTATAAAAGAAGGACGTACTTCTTCTTATGTTTTTGATCCAGTCTATTATTTAAAAAATAATTCTGATGTATCTAATGCTGTTGGAGCTAACAATTACGAAGGAGCTTATCAACATTTTATAACAAGTGGATATAACGAAGGTAGGAGATCCTCTCCTATATATGACGGAAGTTACTACCAGAATTACAATCCAGAGCTACGAGTATATGACTTTTATAAACTTATTGAACACTTTTTAGTGCACGGAATTCATGAAGGTAGAAGAGCATGTTCAAACTTTGGAGCTAAAGTATATGTTGCAAGATATTCAGACTTATTTAAGAATTTTGGCACTTCAGACTATAAACCTTACTTCACTCATTATTTAATATCTGGTATTAAAGAAGGAAGATTAAGCTATTAATATATTTTGTAAATCAGGACCACCCGTCAAACGGGTGGTTTGCTTTAGCCCTATAAGGGCATGTTACTGGCCGTGCTACTCGCACATTGAGCGGTTTGCCAACCGCATACCTTTACTGGCTGCACCTAAAAGGTGCTTTATTTTTTGCCTTTGTTTACTGATTCACCCGTAAACGGGTCAATAAATTCTTTCAAGCTCATTTGTTCATATGCTAAATCTTCCTGTATTTGATTCTTTATGTATTCTTCTATTATCTTTTTGTTTCTTCCAACTGTATCAACGTAATAGCCTTTACACCAAAATTGCCTATTCCCATATTTATATTTCAAATTTGCATGTCTGTCAAAAATCATCAATGAACTCTTACCTTTCAAATACCCCATAAACTGAGAGACACTTAACTTCGGAGGTATACTTACAAGCATATGTATATGATCCTTACATGCATTTGCTTCAATAATTTCTACTCCTTTATGTTCACATAACTTTCTAAGTATTACCCCTATATCCGCTTTTATTTTTCCATATATGATTTGTCTCCTATACTTTGGTGCGAAGACTATGTGATATTTACAATTCCATTTACTATGTGCTAAACTACTATTATCCATTACGGATATACCTCCTTTGTACTTTTGGTTGTGGTCGGCAAACCTACTACCATTTTACATTGGAGGTATTCTTTTTTCTACTCATCGCTAGAAGCTTTTTAGAACCACAGGTAAAACCTGTGGTATTCGTAAAACAATAAAAAAAGCAGGGAGTAACATTCTCCTTGCTTTATTTTTATGTCTATCTATGGACTTATGAAGTCTCGTATTCTCCCTTTTCTGTTTGGTTATGTAACTTTTTAAGTTCTTCTAATAATCTTATTAGTTCCAGCTCAATAGTATTTTCACGCATGCAACAACCTCCCATAATTTCAGTGGCTATATCTATTATACCACACTTTTACGAACAATTGTTCGTATTTATTGATATTTTTTATATTTTTTCTCTAAAAAATAGATATGCATTTTGTTCACACTTTGCATTTTTTTGTTTAACATGAGTTCGCAAATTACCCCTCTTAAATACTTGTAATACCGTGTCTTGCTATGAAAATATATACACTGACATAATAAGCATCTTATCTAAAAATAAAACCTAGCAAAAAAATAAATCCTTATCTAAAAATTAATCTCAATAAAAAGATAAATTCTTCTGGAAAAATTAGACCTAATAAAAAGATAAACCGTCTCCAAAAATAAACCCAATAAAAAAGCCAGCCCATGCAATCTTTTATATGCAAGGACTGACTCAATATTGAATTATTACTTATTTTACATCCTTAATGCTAATGGTCTTCTCATTAATGATGACAATTTTTCACTTTCTCACTATCTAAATTAAGGAACAACAACTAGTGATTCCATTAATAGTTTAGAACTACTTTCGTCTGGTATCCAGTACTGTTTAACTTTGTTAAGTTTTATAGTTAAAGTTTTTGGTTGTTCAACCAATACTCCATTTGCAAATCCTTCTCCTACAAATTTATAATTTTCTTGGTAGAATTGTTGTTCAGTCATTGATTCGTTATAGTTATCTTCAGTCTTTGTTTTAGCTTGATCAGCAATTTTATTCATATCGAAGCCTTTTATCTTTACCTCAACTGTAGCAACTTTCTTATCTATAGAACTTGCTCCTACTTCATATTCCACCTTAGAAAAGCCTACAACCATATTGTTCTTTAACGTATTTTTAATTTCATCCGTTAATATATCGCTGCTAACCCCTGCACTTTCAAAACCTTCAATAAGGCTATCTTCTAAGTTAGTTTTAAGTTCTGTATAATCTTCTTCCTTAAAACCAATCTTATCAATATTGCTTTTGTCACCCTTTAAAACCATGTCTAAAAAGTACTTAGCACTTTCCTCTGGGGTTGCTTTTGTTTTTCCTAGTCCACATGAAGCTAACAACATTGTAGTCATTACAGTTGTTAGAATTAATGTAAATATTCTTTTTAATTTTTTCATAGTTTTTTTCTCCATCCCTTTAATTTTTTTAGAGTTGTACATCAAACTTTCACTTATTTAAGAGTTGAAACTTTCGGTATTGCTGATAGTTCAAATGCTTAAGAAACTTTGACTTTAAATCTTAACTCTTTATCTATAATTTCCATTATTGAAGCTTCATCAAAACTTTATAGGCTTATTGAAAAACCAATATAACCTATGAAGATTCTTTATCGAAACTTCTATAAAAAAATATTTATTATGAATATTATATCATCGATTTCGTTTACTTACATCTAAAAACTAAAATACTCTATCTTGGCCTTTATATAAATAATACAGAAAAACAATATCAGAAATATTATCCACTCCTAAACATTATATCTTCACCTTTATATACGAATAACGTTTATAGATACCCACAGCCTTAACTTAAAATGTTCAAAAATATTTTTGTTACTATGTCAAAGAAACAATACGATGATTTTACGAATAACTTGAATTCTGGATATAAGTATCTATACTGAACCGAAATACGGCAATAAAAATATTGTATATCCGCTTTTTTATAAGGACCATCAAAAACTTATAATAAAGTTTTCGTATTTTTTTTTGATATTTGCATAAAAATATATGGAAGTTTTTATTATGTACTATATACGGAGTTTGTAAATACATGTTTTATAATATATAATAAAAAATAGATTTTTAATTTACTGGGGGTCATATTTATGAGTAAGTCTAAGGTTAGACGAAATGTCATTATCATTATAAGCAGTATAATAATTGCCGTTGCTGCAATCAGTATTCCTGGATATATGCTGCTAAGAGTACCTTTACTTGAAAACAAAATAAATCAAGCTATAAACAATGCAGAATATGAAAAGGTTATTGAACTTAGCGATAAACTATATGGCTATGGAAAAGATCCTTTATTTGCTTTGACAAAAAAAGCTTACGCCCAAGCGAAACTTGGAAAAAATCAAGAAGTTTTAGATACTTATAATGAATTAGTGAAAATCGATCAGAATAATAGCGAAATCTATAATCAGATGGGCATTCTTTACAATGATGTATTTAAGGATTATGAAAAAGCTCTTGGTGCCTTCGATAATGCAATAAATCTAAATTCAACAGACGCAACCTATTATAGCAATAAAGGGTTGAGCCTTCAGTGGTTAAATAGAGATGAAGAAGCAGTAGCTGCCTTTAAAAAGAGTATCGAAATTGATCCTTCTCTTGCATATGTATATCATTATTTAGGACTTTCATACTGCACTCTTAAAAATTTTGATGAAGCTATCCCTGCTCTAGCAAAAGCTACTGAATTGAACCCACAAAACTCTAACGCTTTTGTTAGCTTAGGAAATTCGTACTTAGAAAAAAATCTATCAAATGAAGCTATCGCAGCCTTTGATAAAGCTATAGAATTAGATAAAAAAGATGCCGATGCTTTTGTTGGCAAAGGCCTTGCATTATTTAATCTTGAAAAATATCAAGATGCAATAGGAGTTTTTGACCTTGCTCTAGCTCTTGATGACAAGAGTAAAGCTGCTTACACTGGAAAGGGTAACTGTCTTTCTGCTTTATTCAAGGATGCAGAGGCAAGAGAATGTTACGATAAAGCAAAAGCAATACAATAAAAAATTTACTCCATATAGCCGACGTTTTTGTTGGTTATATGGAGTTTTTATTTTTGCTTCGCCAAAGTTTCCTCACCCATTAGTGATGATTTCCAGTATCGAAACACCATTTCGCTATTTCGGCGATAAGTGGCAGTGGTAAAGGCTTACTGTACGGAAACTGCACTGCTCCTTTGCTTGACTTGTATTCCGTGAACCTTTCGCTGAAATGCTCTATAGCCTTTTCCCCAGGGTATAATCCAATGTGCTTTTTGAATGCCGCAAAGTGTATTATATTTTGTTTATACCAGTAAGTTGGCATTCTCCACGAGATACGTTCTTCCGCATATGGAAGTGCTTCACGGAGCGTATCTCTCACTTGATTTAATAGCGGCCTAACTTCCTCCGATTGTGCAGCAATATAAGCATCAATGGTTTTTGAAGGCTCACCACAGGAATGGTCTTGGTTTGTATTATCGAACTCCCGTCCGCATTTAGGACATTGCCACATAGTTTATTCACCTCACGCTCTACAATAAATATCTTTTTAGTGAGTATCCACTGACTAAATTGGAACTTGTCATCATTTATAATACTGAAACACCTTTTGATAAAGTTCTCTTGACTAATATTTATTATTTTAATCAATTAATCAACATCGCAAACCATTTGTAAATCAAAGGGCTCATCTTCTGCAATTTTTTTGATTGGATTGTCAGTTATTTTACACCCCATTGATTTGTAAAATTCAATGGTTTCTTCTGATGCACATGCTGAAATATATAGCTGTTTTGCTCCCATTTCCTTTGCTTTTTCTTTCACTAGCTGAAATAAAGTTCTTCCCATCCCCTTACCGCGATATTTTCGTGAAACTTGCATCATATCTAATACTATATATTTTCCCTGTAATTGCTTTTCTATCGAAGCAAATCCCACTATTTCATCTTCTCTAATTGCACCAAATGTAATATAGTCATCACTAATAAGTGCTTTTGCAACAGCCTGTTTTCTCTCAAAACTCCAATCCATAATACCAACATCTTCAACAAGCATATACTCACTGTCAATTTTCCTGTAAACTCTTCGCACATTTTGTAGCCTGTCATAATTATCAAGTGCATTTTCAGCCATGTTTTCCTTTGTTAGCAACTGAAACTTAATCATTCTCTTCCTCCGAAATTATAATTAGAGAACTAATTTTCGCGAGTCCTCCAAACACGTTCTGAAATATTATTTTTCATCATAGCACATCATCATTTCTGATTTCTATTTATTAGAATGCCCTAAGCACTATAATACAAATTACTATTTATTGAACTATTTCACGGTTATAAACTTATGAGTTTTTTACAAAAATTCACCAAAGCACCTTCTTCTTTTATTTCAACATATCTTTTTAATAATTCTTTTCCTTCTTCTTGTAAAACGCCACCAAAACACTTAGGAAGCGTATAGCTTGGAATTTCAACATTATTCGAATTCAGACTACTTTCTGCAAGAGCTACAGCACCATCAATAGGAGATGGAACAGAATAATATATTTCCCCGATAAAAGCTCCCATAGCCGCGCCTAAACACATCATGCAAGGCTCTAACGTAACAAACAACTGCATGTTTTTTCTGTCTCTTACGGAATATCCTTGCTCGTCCACTTCCCATAATACTTTCATTTCAGCATGCCTAAGAAATTGTTGTTTGCTTTCCCCCGATGAGTATGCTCTTCCTATTATTTCATCACCCTTAAATATAACTGCCCCCACAGGAAGCTCACCTTGTTCAAGAGATTTTTTCCCTATTTCCAACGCAATTCTCATTTTATCATCAATATTCATCTGATCACTCCTCTACCTATTAGTCTTCTTATCACTTTATTGTGAATTAGTTGCTATAATTTTCTTGCTTTAATTACAAATGTTACAGGGAGCATTTTGGCTTTTTTAGCAAAGTCGCTGTCCTTATCTAATTGAATAATATCATCATCAGATTCTTCAATCATTTCATCAATGATAAATCCCGCTTTTGCTAATGCATTGATATAAGTTGATAGTTTGCGATCCGATAAAGATATTGCACCTCCTTCAAGAGATACAGAATACCAAGATTCATCAAAATAACTTTTCTTAAAAGAGAGCATCTCATTTTCAATAGCAACGCATTTATGTATTGGGTGAGACCAACTAAAAATAAATACGCCATCTTTTTTTATGTAAGAAGCAATCCTGGAAAAAGTACTTTCAAGGTCAGTAGTCCAACCCACACCGTAAATCGAATAAACATAGTCAAAATAATCTACAGGTATTCCACAGTCTTCTTCCATTGGTGAACAGATCAACTTTGCAGAAAAACCGCACAATGATAAATATTCCTTAGCCTTTTCTATTTGATTTTCAGAAATATCTATGCCCCATAGTTCAGAAGCGTTTCTGTCTCCGTGATATTTTAGAGAATGTCCAGTTCCGCAACCTATTTCTAGCAACCTTTTCCCTGATACATCACCAAAAAGATGACACTTTTCCTCCGAAACAAATGCTCCATATTTAGGAAGTGCTGTTGTCCCTATGACCTCGTTACCTTTAGTGTCCCAAAACGAACTGTTAGTTTTATGAATATTATTCTCGTCCATTTCAACAGAAATAGCATAACCAACTTCACCAGCACCTATAATGTTAGTTCTGTGATTAGGATTCTTTTTCATACAGTTTCCCTCCATTAATATCAACTTAAAGGTCAGGCGTGGAAATGCTTTTAGATCTACCCCTTCGTCTCGAGCCAAAGATGGCGCTATTCCATGAAATCGACTGAATGCTCTTGAAAAAGCTGCTTGAGATTCATATCCATAGCGAATAGCAACATCAATTATTTTTTCGCCCTTTTTAATATCTATTGCAGCCATAACCAGCCGTCTCCGGCGAATATATTCGGACAATGGAATTTGAGCTAAGAAAGAAAAAATTCGTCGAAATTCCCACTCCGAGCAGTTCATGATCTTTGCCGCTGCACAATAATCGATATCACAAGCTAGATTATTTTCAATATAATCAAGTGCTTGATTCATACACTTCTGCCAATCCATAGCCTCACCTCCTCGTTATAAATATATCAAGTATTCAGGAAAGAATCATTGCATTAGGTGTATTTTAATGCAATGTAGATTATATTAATAATTTTTCAAATCACTAATCTATCGTTGCTATAATTCATTATTTTTCAAATCACTAATCTATCGTTGCTACACTTCACTATTTTCCTAAAACAATTAAATCCCCTAAAACTTTAAAACCATTTTTTTTATAAAACTCATAAGATGGATACTCTCTTTCTGTATTTAGTATCATTCCTTCTACCTTTTCATCAGTTAATAACTCTTCTATGTTTTTCAAAAACAAACTACCAATACCATTTCCTTGGAAATCATAACTTATACAAAATTCATCTATGTAATATTCTAAGCCATAAAGCCAAGGCTTTTTCATTCCTATACTTAAGGCTATAACTTTTTTGTCTATTAATCCTATATACCCTAAAAAATAATTATTTTTCATATGGTTTATGAAAAAATCTTTTACTTGTTGCCTAGAATCATATTGATCATTCCAAGGTTCTCTTGAAAATGTATCTATAAATAAATCTACACATTCCTCTAAATATTCTTCTGATAACTTAGTTACCTTTAGTTCCATTTTATCCTACAGTCATCCTTTCAAATTATAATATTAATTCATTTACAGCCTGTTCCCAACACTTTTCAGGGATATTAGGCCACACACAATCACCAGTTTCTTCTCTGCATAACTCCATGGCTCTTGTCAGAACTTTAGAATGAGATGTATTACCTCCTCGCAGTATAGTTTCTGTTATCATACTCCAATAAGGCGCATGTTCATAAAGCTTAGCTTCATGCATATCTCTAATTACTCGTAAA
Organism: Clostridium cellulovorans 743B; assembly: GCF_000145275.1. NCBI lineage: Bacteria > Bacillati > Bacillota > Clostridia > Eubacteriales > Clostridiaceae > Clostridium > Clostridium cellulovorans. The sequence continues at coordinate 239,983 of NC_014393.1, read as the reverse complement.
ACATCATACTCAAGACTGATAAATTCCTCTAACCATACCCCATCATTTCCATGCAATATTAAAAACTGTGTGTTTCCTTCACTAAAAAGAGGCACACCAACAGATCCAGGATTTAGAATGCATTTTTCGTTATGGACGATCTTTCTTTGAACATGAGAATGCCCACATAAGATGATTGATGTTTCTACCCCGTTGATGATTTGAATAGTCCTATCATCATCTGGCAACATTTTTTCATTTATTTTATCGGGTGATCCATGACAAATAGTGATTGGTGCCATCCCACTTACCGTTATCTCTTGTACTGATTGCAGCTGTGCAAAAAAATCTAAGTCTCTAGCTGTAAGTGATTTGTATGCATATAGTAATGATCCACTGGTTGAATCCTTATCCTTCCAACCTTTTTCACCATTAGCACGGTAATTAAGCCAATAATCTTCCTTATTTCCTTTGATAAAATAACATTTATATCTTTCATTAAGATCATATAATATCTTCATTGTTCTTTCAGGGTATGCTAATTCACCAATATAGTCCCCCAAGAAAAAAAATGTACTAATATTCTGTGAAAATGCATATTCAAGGCAACGCTTCAGCGCAATGTAATTGCCATGAATATCTGATAAAACTGCTATATCCATATTTTTTGCTCCATTTAAAATTAGAATTTCCTTTATCTTGATTTAATTATACTTTATATAATGTTATATTTAAAAATATTTTACACTGATTATGCAAAGGGCGTTTATCTACCCCTGACGCCTCTAGTTTATATAAATAACTTCTTTGTATTATTTTTACATTTATACTATAATTATTCCAAGATCATATACTTAATTATATACACTACTTTTTATTAACTTATCATAACTTGATAAGCATCGAAAGGTGACAATTATAATGAGAAGAGCTAAATTATTAAAAATTCTAAGATTAATCTTTTTATTAGTCTCGGCAACATGTATTTTTATAGGCTTATCTAAAGTCCATGTTCCAACCTATTGGATAACTGCATTAGTTTCAGCAGCCCTGGTATTTCCAATAAGCCTTCGTATATATTGCCTTGAAAAGAAATTTTAACTTATTTAGGTTTGCTACTTATTATATTTTAAGCAACCTATTTTTTTAAATAAGAACAAAGCGTGTCTCAGACTCGCCTTTTTTTTGCGCTTCTCACTTTTCATACAACTATAAACTCTATTTGTAACGAGGCTTGAGAGGCACTCTTTTCTGTGTATCCTTCAGCAACATTTTCATTTATTTCATCCATTGAAAAAAATCCACTCTGTATCATATCTACTTTATCTAATATATTGTTGTGAACATATTCATAGTAACTAGCTCCTGTAATTTTTTCTATCACCAAACACCCTACCTCCACATATATGTATATAAGAAGCTCAACACTGAGCCCAAATTTACCAGCAGCAGCTATTTATTAAAATAAAAAATTTATACTCTGCAAATTTCTCATCCTTGCAACGGTAATGATAGAAATCTCTTTGCACTGCATAAAAGAGTCTTATGTGTATAGACTCTATATAATCTACAGTACAAACTGAGCAGGCGATGGACTTTTATAAAAGTTCGTGGGGCCGGGCCTTTTTTGGGCAACAGGATTTAATACCTGTGGGACAGTAACACTTGTCCTACGGGTTTTTTTATTTTTCCCTAGGACAATCTGAAGATTGCAATGCCATAGAGCTATCAAATTTAGCTTGAAAAAGCCAAAATGGAGGTAACTATTATGACATCACAACAAAACCAAAAATTTTATGGTCTTACTACAGCTAAAGCCAAGGAGCTTCAAAAACAATTTGGTAAAAATGAACTTACTAAAAAAGAAAAGGATAGCTTCTTTCTAAAGCTTTTACAGGTTCTCAAAGAGCCAATGTTTTTGCTGCTTATAATTGCAGCTATAATCTATTTTATCCTTGGAGAACCACGTGACGGAGCTATAATGCTTGTTTTCGTCATTGGAATCATCGGTATAGATGTTTTTCAAGAATGGAAAACAGATAAAACATTGAATGCCCTTAAGGATCTGTCCGCACCTCATATAACTGTGCTTCGAGATGATAAGGAGCAAGTATTAAACAGTGCTGATTTGGTTCCTGGAGACATTATGTATATCAAGGAAGGGGTTAAAATTCCAGCGGATGGTTTTGTTTTAAAAGCAAGCACCCTTTGTATTGATGAGTCCTCTCTTACTGGAGAAGCTGAAGGGGTTTGGAAAATATCAATGGATAAACTTCAGCAAGAGAAAAAAACTATCCTATCCAATGAAAGTATTAGCTTTGCTTCTTCTATTGATAAAGCCCAACAAGAAAAAGATACCATTGCTAAACTTCAACAAAGAAAAGAGGCTATTCTAACTAGTGAAAATGTTAATCTAGCTTCTACTATTAATAAAATTGAGCAAAAAGAAGATACTATAAATCCAAATAGCGTAAGTTCCGAATATGCAGCAGATAACAAGGATTATTGGCGACGGGACTATTGCTATGCTGGAACTCTTGTTACTCAAGGCACAGGCGTTATTCTAGTAGATAAAATTGGACCTGCTACAGAGTACGGTAAAATTGGTCAGAGCATCATTTCTGCTCCTGAGACCCCTACCCCTCTTCAAAAACAAGTTGGTAAACTGGTAAAAACCTGTGCAGCCATTGCTGCTTTGCTATTTGTCCTAGTTGGAACTGTAACCTTCTTTAATATACCAGACCATAAGCTTCTTGATAGGCTTATAGAAAGTATTCTCTCTGGAGTAACCCTTGCAATGGCTATGATACCAGAGGAATTCCCCGTTATTCTTACAGTATTCTTGTCCATGGGTGCTTGGAGGCTTGCAAAGAAACATTCTCTTGTAAGGAAGTTACCTTCTGTTGAAACTCTTGGCGCTGTATCTGTTCTTTGTGTGGATAAAACAGGTACTATAACCATGAACCAAATGACTGTTAAAGAAACCTGGTGCTTTACTAAGGATAAACGCTTATTAAACCAAACTATGGGACTGGGTTGTAAGTATGATGCCTATGACCCAATGGAAAAAGCTATACTCTCCTACTGCCAAACTCAAGGGTTATCAAAAGACTCTCTTTTTAATGGAGAATTAATAAAAGAATATGCCTTTACCAATGAAAGTAAAATCATGGGCCATGTTTGGGAAAAGGGGAATGAGATAATAATTGCAGCAAAAGGTTCTCCTGAAAGACTTCTAAATCTATGTTGCTTAAGTACTACGGAAAGAAAATTAGCAGAGGAAAATGTAATTAAGCTATCTAGAAAGGGCTTACGTGTTATTGCAATTGCTCAAAGGATATTATCCATTGATGACACTATTCCAAACTCACTAAAGAATTGTAATCTTCAGCTTTGTGGTATGGTTGGCTTTACTGATCCACCAAGGGAAAATATAAATAAATCTATTGAAACTTGCACTAAGGCGGGAGTTCGCGTTGTTATGATAACAGGTGACAATGGAATAACTGCAAGCTCCATAGCAAAACAAATCAATATGCCAAACAACGATAAGATTATTACTGGTGACCAGCTAAACAAATTCAATGACGAAGAACTAAAAGAAAGAATCAAAACTGTTAGTATTTTCTCAAGGGTAATCCCTGAGCATAAAATGAGAATCGTAAAAGCTTTTAAGGACAGTGGTGAAATAGTTGCCATGACTGGAGATGGTGTTAATGACGCTGCTGCATTAAAGTACGCAGATATCGGAATCGCCATGGGTAAACGAGGCTCAGAAGTTTCAAGAGAGGCAGCAGATTTGATATTGCTTGATGATAATTTTTCTACCATTGTGGACACTATAAAAGACGGCAGAAGAATCTATCATAATATAAGAAAAGCAGTTGGCTATGTCTTCTCTATCCATATACCTATTGCCGTTTCTTCATTGCTAGCTCCATTTTTAGGCATAACTCCTGCTAATCTTTTATTACTTCCACTGCATGTAGTTTTGCTTGAACTTGTAATAGATCCAACCTGTTCTATCATATTAGAAAGGCAACCTGCTGAAGAAGATATAATGGATCATCCACCTAGAGCTCCAAAGGAAAAAATATTAACTACAAAAACCTTTATCAAAAGTATCCTCCAAGGTCTAGCAATCTTTATTGCTTCCTTTGGCACTTACTACACTAGTTTAAATATAAATCCAGACAATGCCCCAGTAGCAAGAGCCATGGGACTTACAGTTATACTTGTAGCAAATATCTTACTAGTTCATGTGAACAGTTCAGAAACGGAATTTGCAATGAAATCCTTTGTACACTTAATAAAAGACAAAATAATGTGGGTTTATTCCCTAGGAATTATAACGTCTCTAGGATTAATCCTTTATTCTCCACTATCTGACTTTTTAAAACTTACTCCCCTAACCTTTAATCAATTACTAATTTCTATATTAATAGCTATAGTATCAGTTATGTGGTATGAAATTGTAAAATTAATAAAAAAGCACTTGTAAATCAATCACTTTGTTTTATTTTTACAATTATTCCATTTTTCTTCTCGATATATCTTTACATTTTTTCTTAAATATGTTATAATTATACTAAATTGTGGTGTTATTCCCCAAAATTCACTTTTCTGATAGTAAAGTTTAAGTATTTTATATAATAATAGCACCACACTAAATTTCACAAGTACAACCACAAACCTTACTATATTTATCGCTCACACTTATACTCTATCCCCAATTCCACAAATAGAGTCTAAGCTTGGGCTAAATAACAAAAGTAAGCCTCTCACAATGTGTAATTGCACACTGCGAGGGGCTTTAATTTCTTTGAAAACTACTTGTAGCAGTTAACTTTAGTTACTACTTATAATCCAATAGTAACTAATTTATATAAATACACTCATTTATACTAAAAGTTTTAGTGACTACTTATACTCCAGTAGTAAAGCTGAAGGTGTATGTGATAGCTAAGCCTAAACCTTGATTATCTTTAAATGCTCCAGCAGGAATTGTAACAGTATATTTTGTACTGCCTGCTAAATTACTGTTTGGATTTATAATTAAAGTATCTGAACTTATTGATTTTTGTATCGGAATCACTACTCCACTTGAGTTCTTCACAGTTATACTTCCATAAGTGGTTCCTACCGCAAGTGGTTCACTAAACTTCACTGTTATATTATTGGTTACTGGAAATTTAGTAGCTAAATTAGCTGGCGAAGTACTTACAACCGTTGGTGCTGTATTTGCCCCTGTAGTAAAGCTAAAGGTATATGCAGTAGCTAACCCTAATCCTTGACTATCTTTTATTGCCCCAGCAGGAATTGTAACAGTATATTTTGTGTTCCCTATCAAGTTACTATTTGGATTTATAATTAAACTATCAAAACTTACAGCTTTTTGTACTGCAACCACTACTCCACTTGGGTTCTTCACAATTATACTTCCGTAAGTTGTTCCTACAACAACTGGTTCACTAAACTTCACAACTATATTATTGCCTACTGCAAAGTTAGTAGCTAAATTAGCTGGTGTAGTGCTTACAACTGTTGGTGCTGTATTCACCCCTGTAGTGAAACTAAAGGTGTATGTGGTAGCAAAGCCTAATCCCTCATTGTCTTTAAATGCTCCAGCAGGAATTGTAACAGTATATTTTGTATTTCCAGCCAAATTAATTGTTGGATTTATAACTAAAATATTTGCACTTAAAGCTTTTTGTATTGGAATAACTACTCCACTTGGATTTTTCACGGTTATGCTATTATAAGTTGATCCTGCAAATAATGCCTCACTAAACTTCACAACTATATTATTACCTACTGCAAAGTTAGTAGATAAATTTGCTGGTGTGGTGCTTACAACTGTTGGTGCTGTATTTGCTCCAGTAGTGAAGCTAAAGGCATATGGATTAACTAGCTGAAGTCCAGTACTATCCTTAACTGCTCCAGCAGGAATTGTAACAGTATATTTTGTATTACCAATTAAGTTACTAGTTGGGTTTATAATTAACGTATCTGAACTTATTGATTTTTGAACCGGAATAACTGTTCCAGCTAGGTTTTTAACTACTACATTTGCATAACTTGTTCCAGCTAATATCGGCTCACTAAACTTCACAGTTATATTATTTCCAACGGCAAAGTTAGTAGATAGATTTGCTGGCGTAGTACTTACAACCTTTGGTGCAATATTGGCTACTGTAGTAAAACTAAAGGTATATTGACTAGCTAGCTGAAGTCCAGTACTATCCTTAACTGCTCCAAGAGGAATTGTAACTGTATATTTTGTATTATTAGCTAAATTGCTAATTGGATTTATAGTTAAAGTATCTGAACTTATTGCTTTTGCAATTGGAATAACTGTTCCAGCAGGGTTCTTAACTGTTATATTAGCGTAATTTGTTCCAGCCAATATCGGTTCACTAAACCTCACTAATATATTATTTGTAACATTAAAATTAATAGATAGATTTGTAGGTACTGTGCTTACAACTGTTGGAGCTTTGTTTACAGCTGTGGTGAATGCCTTTAGACATACATTTGCAGTAGCATCATATGTGGTTAAATCCATCCAACTTGAACCTGAACTACTTACATAACTTTGTCCAGCAACGGCAGTAGCTTTACCTGAATATCCAGGATAAGCATCCTCTATAGCTAGCGGATAACCAAAACCACCTGTAACCAATTTTACAATTACCGCAAATTTTTTGCCTCCCGTTAATAGCACTGGCGAAGTTAACTTAATAGTATGATAACCTGCAGAGGTTATAGTTCCAGTAGCTTTTAATATACGGTTAGAAGCTAAGTTTGTTGTTCCAGTATAATCGCTGCATACATACACTTCGTATCTGCAATCAGGAGATACTGTATAAAAACTTACTGCTGATAAATTTTCAGCGGTTGGTGCTGAAAAAACGTTCGCCATCCAAGCAGTAGTATTATTGTATCCTAGTGCTTCTACAAAACCTAAAGTATCATATTGATATATTGATTTATAATTTGCTGTAGCTTCAGGACCATTAAATACTGTATTTTCTTCCATAGCAAAATTTTCATCATAATAGGATACGTAGAAATATCCGTTCTGTCCCCAAGAAGAACCCCAACTATTTTTTACAATATAAGCTCCGTTTCCTGCAGGTATTGCTCCATTATATGAATCTCTAAATTTATTCTTATCGAAGTTATCATCCCATCCAATTATAGCTACAGCATGATTATTTCCAGTGTAATCTACCCATGGGAATGAATCATAGTAAGTTTTATACGTTGCATTATAACCACAACTCTCATAATAGAAGGTGGTATATACTGCCCCTGAACTCATTATGGCAGCTTTTATAAAATTATTATCTAGATAAGTTGTTTTACCAGGTAAGAAGTCTACATTCTGTATGTGTTTTTGAACTGATTTATTAGTTGGAGATGTAATTGAAGTTGGATTATATGGATCATCTGCTTCATTTATTGGCCCACTCCATCTAGCCATATATGCTGTTGACATAAAAGAGTTTCCGCCATTGTTTGGTCCAAAATCAAAACCAGAATTATTTTTTAAGTTATTCTCTGAAAAGTCCCTATTTTCACCAGGAAGAAGTTTTGACTCTAAGGAAGCATAAGAAGCAAATGCCCAACAGCTCCCCGAAGAAGATTGATCTTTCACAGAAGTTACTTTACCATAGGTTCTCAAATCATAAGAAGTAGGATAAACCCCTGCAACACCATAAGCTCTTGATTTAATATTAGGCAATTTAATAGGTGGTTTCACTATTCCAAAGTTTTTAGTTGCCTCAAGTTTTCTTCCTTCTGGTATCGGCACTGTTAAAGTAGTACTTCCTTTAAAAATACTGGGACTGTCTGAAAATGCTTGCAATTTAGGACTTTCGCCAGATAAGTTAACTGTAGCCTTTGCTGTACTGGCCATACTAGCCATTATCATCGGCAGCGCTATACTTAATACGAGAAATGTTCTAAACAGTTTTCTTTTTTTCACAGATATACCCCTTTATAGAGTGATTATCAAGGTTCCAGCAACTTTAAGAAATATGAAGTACTATAAAATCTATTAGAAATTTTATGTAATGCTACTACACATTCAAATCATTGAAGAACCTTGCTCCTTATATGATATGTAATTTATATACATTTATTACATAGTTTGTACTTAGTCTGTATGTAAATCAGCCTTACCTTTTGTAGCAGAGAAGTCTATATTACTGACATTGTACTTAACATATATGGAAATCATCCCTATATATATGGCTCATTAAAGAAGCTTCACGAGGTATATTGCTTTAACTTACCAGAATATATTTCTTTAACTTCACAAAGTATATTATCTTAGCTTCATAGGATATATTTTTTCAACTTCACAGATTATATTATCTTGGCTTCATCGAACATATTTCTTCAACTCCACAGAGTATATTATTTTAGCTTAAAAGTATCTTTTTTAGAAGCGCAGCATCTATAACATTAATTTTTGAATCATTATTTAGGTCTGCTCTTTCCTTGTCTATGCTAACTGTATTATCAAGTAGATAGCTTTTAAGGATTACAAGGTCTAATGCACTAGCGTATCCATCATTATTCACATCGCCTACTAATTTTCCCTCTACTTCACAGGTTGCAAACTTTCCGCTTCCGTCCGCTGCTGTACAGGTTATCGTAGCTTTCCCAACACTTTTTATTGTAACTACTCCATTTGAATCTACAGTAGCTATATATGGATCACTTGATTTCCACGTTACTGTACTATCTGCATCCCCTGGTAATATTGTCGCTGTTAGTTTTGAAGTGGCCCCATTGTTGATAACCAAACTTGTACTGTTTAACGTAACACTTGTTACTTCCTTTGCTAAGAATTGACCATTTAATACAATTCTTATTTTGTATACACCGTTATTAAGTAAAAGTTGTTTTACTGCATCACTAGTTATATAGAACTTTGCATTACTACATCCAGTAAAAGCTCCTGTTGCTATGGATGTCACACTATTTGGTACTGTTAGACTTGTTAAGCCACTGCAAACTCTAAAAGCATGTTCTCCTATAGTTGTAACTTTATCTGGTATTATTAAGTTGCTTAAACTAGAACAACCGTAGAATGCATATGCATTTATAGCTGTTACAGTGTTTGGAATTGTTATACTTGTTAAACTACTACAATAAGCAAAGGTATAATCTGCTATAGAGGTTATACTGCTTGGAAGATTTATATTTTTTAAGCTTGAACACATTCCAAAAGCATTCTGTCCTATGGTAGTTACAGTACTTGGAACTTCTACACTAATCAAGTTCGTACAATTTTGGAATGCATAACTTCCTATGCTAGTTACTCCACTTGGAATTTTAACATCTGTTATAGTTGTGCAATTTTCAAAGGCATTGTTAGCAATTTTAGTTACTGGAACTCCGTTGATTGCACTCGGTATGATGATTGAAGTGTCTGTACCAATATATTTTGTTATTGTTCCTGTAGTCGCATCAAAATTAAAGAATAATTTTGGATCTTCGCTAACAGCAACTGAAGCTGATGTAGATAGATTGCTGCCATCAGTTGTTGTGCAAGTTATTGTTGCTGTTCCTAAACCAACTGCTGCTACCTTTCCGTTTTGATCTACAGTTGCTACTGCTGGATTACTTGATTTCCATGATAAAGTTTTGTTAGTTGACACATAAGGTAATATTTCTGTTGCTATAAGTGTTGAATCACCCTTTAGTATTGTTAAATTTGTATTACTTAAGGTAACACTTCTTGCACTTACTGGCCCAGTAGGAACATCTACAACTATTCTGCTTTCATCTACTCCTGTATTAATTACCCTTTGCTTTAATATTTCACTTTCAACGTGGAATACAGCCTTATTAGTGTTTATGAATACCCACTTTTGGAAAGTCTTCACGTTATCAGGAATATATATAGTTTCTAACTTATCACATTCTTGAAATGCAAACTTTTCTATGCTTACTACGCTATAAGGAACTCTAAAAGTTGTTAAACTCTTACAACGACTAAAAGCAATTGCTTCTATTGTTACTACGCTATTTGGCAAGTCCATACTAGCTAGACTTGTACAGTTTGAGAAGGCTTCTTCCCCGATAACTGTTACAGTGTCTGGAACCTTTATGTTTACCAAACTACTACAACCATAGAAAGTAAAATCATCTATAATCTTTATACCATATGGAATTCTTACATTAGCTAAGCTCTTACAATTAATGAACGCATGTTCACCAATATTTGTGATAGTAGAAGGTACATTTATAGTAACTAAATTAGCACAATTTTCGAAGGCATGAATTCCTATACTTGTAACAGAACTTGGAATAGTATAAGTTGCATTTGTTACACCTTCAGGGCATCTTAATATCTCAGTTTTAGCTTTATTAAATAGCACTCCATCAACACTGGTGAATGTACTATTATTTGCATTTACATTTATGCTTTTTAAGCTAGTACAGTTTATAAATGAATCAGGTGCTATGCTCGCTACCTTTGCTGGGACATCTATGCTTGGCAAGGTATTACAATACTTAAAGGCATTAGTTCCAATACTGGTCAAACTACTTGGTAATGTAACGCTAGTTAAACTGTTACAATCATAAAAAGTATAACTTTCTATATTTGTTACACCTTCTGGAATAACTAGACTTGTTAAGGCTTTACAACTCCAAAAAGCTCCACTTCCTATACTAGTTACAGTAGCTGGGATAGTTATAGTTTTTATTTTTTGACAATGTTCAAAGGCACTGCTTCCTATTACCTTTACACCATTTGGAATAGATACACTTGTTAAGCTTTCACAACTCCAAAAAGCACTATTTCCTATAGATGTTACAGAGCTTGGAATGTCTATACCCGATAAGCTTGTACAGTTTTCAAAAGTACTATTTTCTATAGTTGCTAAATTACTTGGAAGTTTTACACTAGTTAGACCAAAACAATTATAGAATGCTCTACTACCTATAATTGTTACGGTATCTGGAATCTCCACACTTATTAAATCCTTATTGTAGCTAAAAGCCTCTGCCCCTATACCTTTTACAGTAACCCCATTGATTTCACTTGGTATAACTACTGTTGTATCAGGACCAGTGTATTTTGTTATTTTTCCTGTAGCTGAATCAAATAGAAAATCTGATGCAGCATTAGGTGCATCTGTTGTTTGAACTACACTGGTCCCCGTGTTTTGAACGTTTACATTATCTACCGCAAAGGTTAATGTAGTTGGAGTTAGACTTGTGCACATGCTTACTAGCAATACCTTACTTATGAATTTTTTATTTCCCCTTAGCATCTCTTTTTCCTCCCTAAAATAGACATTTTTATTCTTTTCTACATTATACCACCATTTGTTGTTTGTTCCAATTTGCGTCTTTTAAGTAAGGTATGCTTAAATATTAATTTTAAGTAAATAAAAAGAAGAAACTATGTACACGCTCAATTATTTCAACTATTCCTTCTATAATGAACTAACGTTATATACTCTAACCAAATTCAACATTATCAGAGATTATATCTCTAGTCCTATAATGAACTAATGTCATATGACCTAACAAAATTCAACATACATCTATAGCTCTATATTGAATTAGTGTTATCTATAATGGCATATACAACACTAATTCCAATTCTTTAACCTCTTTTCAATTAGCCACTTAGGTTCATGACAAACTTTTTCACCTTAAAAGAGCCATTTTTAATAAGTTAACATCCGTTGAATTAATCTGTCCATCACGATTTAAGTCTCCTACATACTTACTTATACCAATTGTATTATCTTTTAGATACTTCTTTAATAGTGCAAGGTCAATTAGGTTAACATTACCATCTCCGTTTATATCAGCGACTCTTTGTGAAGATGGACCCGCTTTTGATTGATCTGATAACTCTGTTACAGAAACATTAAGGTCCTTATCAACTGTAAGATTAAAATCTCTTATCTCAGCTACGTCTCCTTCTGTTGGACGTAGGTATTCGAACTTTAATGTCGTTGAACCTTCCTTCAAGCCTTTAAATACCCAAATATTTCTTCCACCACTACCATATATACCTGTCCACACAGGATATTCTATAAATTCCTTTGAAGATTCTACTATACTATCTCCTTGAACAACGCTATATCTCCATGAACACGCTTCTGTTGTAGTATCTGACCTTAATTGTATTGATGCTGTTCCCTTTGTAGTTTCTTTTACAGTCATATTCATATCACCATCAACGGTGATAATAAATTCTCTTGTATCAACTGGACTTTCTTCCCATGAACGTGAGTATTCAAATCTTAGTGTAGTTGAACCTTCCTTTGAACCTTTAAATGTCCAAGTATCAGTTCCACCACTGCCATCTATAGTTCCTGAAGTATCATCTGGTCTATAGCTTTTTAAAGTCTGTATTATACTGTCTCCTTGAACAACAGTATACTTCCATGAATAGCCTGTTGTAGCATTAGATTTTAATGATATTGAAGTACTCTCTTTAACATTACCAGGCATCGGTATTATTTGAATTTCATTAGATTTACTTTTTTTAACAACAGCATTTTCTCCCGCCAAAGCTACTGTCGCCGGTACTATACTTGCGCACATACTCACAAGTAATATCTTGCTAATAAATGTTCTTTTTTTCTTTAACATTGTCTTTTCCTCCCCAAAAATATACACTACGAACTTTTACTGTCATATATCTTGATATTTAAAAGGCTAGTTCAAATTCTTTATTCTATTTTCAACTAGCCTTTTATGTTCATCACAAATCTCTTTAAGTTAAAAGAACCTTTCTTAATAATGCAACATCAATTGCATTAATCTGTCCATCACGATTTATGTCTGCTGCATCTTTATTTATAACAACTGTATTGTCTAATAGATATTTTTTTAATAGTACAAGGTCAATTAGACTAACCTTACTATCTCCATTTATATCATAGTTTATTTGAGAAGATGGACCATCTTTTGGTGGTTCTGCCACCTCTGTTATAGTAACATTAAGATCCTTATCAACTGCAAGATTAAAATATTTTGTGTAAAATGCGTTTTCTAACCATGATTGTAAGTATTCAAACTTTAATAGAGTTGAACCTTCCTTTAAACCTTTAAATACCCAGATATCAGTTCCGCCACTACCGTCTATATCTGCTGGCACAGCATCTGTTACATATAATGTTGAAGCCTCTTCTATACTTTCTCCTTGAACAACACTGTATCTCCATGAACAACCTGTTGTAGGATTAGCTTTTAATTGTATTTGTGCTGTTCCTTTAGTAGTTTCTTTTACAGTAGTATTCATTTTGCTATCAACAGTAATAACAAATTCTTTTGTTTCAACTTCATCTTTTTCCCATGAACGTGAATATTCAAATCTTAGAGTAGTTGAACCTTCCTTTAAACTTTTAAATATCCAAATATCGGTTCCACCACTACCATCTATAGTTCCTGAAGTATCATCTGGCATATAGCTTTTTGAAGATTCTACTATACTGTCTCCTTGAACAACAGTATATTTCCATGAATAACCCGTTGAAGCATTAGACTTTAATGCTAGTGAAGTTGTTGCTTGAGGCTCACCAAACATTGGTATTACCTCAATGTCGTTGGATACGTTTTCTTGAATAACAGCATTTTCCTCTGCCAAGGCTACTGTAGCTGGCACTATACTTACGCACATACTCGCAAGTAATATCTTGCTAATAAATGTTCTTTTTTTCTTTAACATTATCTTTTCCTCCCTAAAAATAGATATTTTTATCTAATTATACAATCGTGCATTATTATATTAAATTTATATCATATTTGTAAACACCATTTGAATCTTTGTTCATGTATACAAATGTCTTATTGCAATTTATATAACCATCTAATTGCTCAACTTGCTTAATTTATGTACCATACAATTGTTCAACTTATCTAACCACCCAATTATCCAGCCATACAACTAGATAAATTCCAATAATATTTCTGCATTTACGTACATATACCCCTTACTGAAATCAATGGGAGTTATACTCTGAACTTATATATACCTACACAAGCCAATTTTTGTTTATTCACCTGAACTTATATATAAATACTGACTCTCATCTTTGTTTATAGAAAAGCCTTAGGATAAGCTGAAATACAAAAACACAGTTATTTTGCGTCCGCTTCTCATAACTGTGTTTTCTAAAGATATTATCTTGTTTATTCCATATATATATGTACTTACTGCGATTTATAAACTTGTATTACATATCCTAGCCTCTACAAAACTGGCTGTAATTCTTTATTCTGGCTTCAACTAAACCCTAGGTTTATTACAAAACTCTTTAAGCTAAAAGAGCCTTTTTTAATAATGCAGCATCAATTGCATTAATCTTTCCATCACAATTTCTATCTGCTAAATCTTTATTTATAACAACTGTATTGTCTAATAGATATTTTTTTAATAGTGCAAAATCAATTAGGTTAACCTTACCATCCCCATTTATATCATTGAATGTCTGAGAAGTCGGCTCTCCTAGATATGTTACATCAACATTAAGCTCTTTATCTACTGTAAGCTTAAAAAATTTAGTCTTAATTGCAGGTCCTGTCCATGGATATCGATATTTAAATTCTAGTATAACTGGTCCCTCCTGCAAACCCCTAAATATCCAAATATCTGTTCCTCCACTACCAATTTTACCCTCTTGCTCAGCAGCTGTTACATATATCTTTGAATCCTCTACTAAAACACTTTTTTGCATACCAATATAGCTCCATTGATAACCTGTTGAAGGATTGGATTCTAATTTTATTTGTGCTGTTTTACCAGTTTCCTTTACTGTTATATTCATTGTGTTATCAACAGTAACAATAAATTCCCTTGTTTCAGCTACAGTGTTCTCCCCTGAACGTGAGTATTGAAATCTCAGTGTAGTTGAGCCTTCCTTTACGCTTTTAAATTGCCAAAAATCAGTTCCACCACTACCATCTATAGTTCCTGAAGTATCATCTGATCTATATCCTTTTAAAGTTTGCACTATACTGTCTCCTTGAACAATAGAATATGTCCATGAATATCCTGTTGTTGCATTAGATTTTAATGATATTGAAGCTGTTCCTCGTAGTTGACTAGTTGTTGGCGTCGGTGTAAGACCATTGGATACGTTTTCTTGAGTAGCAGTATTTTCTTCTGCCAAGGCTACTGTCGCTGGGACTATACTGGCACACATGCTTACAAGTAATACCTTACTGATAAATTTCTTTTTCTTCCTTAACATTATCTTTTCCTCCCCAAGACTTATATTTTTTTACTATTAATACATTCACCCATCATTAAACCAAATTTATGGTTTAATTGCAAACTTTATGTGGAATGCAAAAACACAGTTATTTTGCGTCCGCTTCTCATAACTGTGTTTTCTCAAAAGATATTATCTTGTTTATTATGTATATACTTCTTTAAAGTTGTTTCATAACTTATAGCAGCTTCTAACTATTAAATAAGTCTTAGATATAGTTTTGCCTTTGTACTTATATGTTACCCTTTAATACGAAGTTGTACAACTATTCGAGGAGTATTATTTAAAACTTATATGTTACCTTATAATATTACTTAGATCTTATTAATTCAATATACTAAGGCTTTCAAGAAAATACCTCATATAAGTTACTTCTCTATTTATTATTCTAACTTGGACCAACATTCCATTTCTAATGTCCACCTTTGTTCCATCCTTCTTTGTCATGAAAGTAGTTGGAATACTACAAGTAGCCGTATAATAGCTACCTTGTTGCTCATTAACCTTTGCGTCGGTACTTATATTTGTTAATTTGCTTTTAACTACTCCATATTCACTTTGAGGCAATGCCATAAATTCGATAATAACATCCTTGCCTTCAGATATTTCACCAAAGCTAACATTTTCAATATATGTATCTACTACGAATTCAGAATTATCCTTAGGAATTATCTTTGCAAGCTCCGTTCCTGGTTGGACCACATCTCCAACCTTAAATGCATTACTTAGGTTTATAACTCCATCATACTCAGCTTTAATTGTCGTTGCTGCAACCTTAGCTGATGCTAAATCTAAGTTAAGCTTTAATTCAGAAATAGCAGTTTCTAAAGAAGCAATTGTGCTATCCAAATTAGAAATATATTGTTCCTTATAAGAATTGCTTGAGGAAATTGCGGTAGTTTCCTTTAATTTGCTTTGAGCTTCTGATATTCTGTTTCTGATTGTTAGTCTTTGACTGTTCTTTAACTTGGTTATTTCAAGATTTGTTGCATCTATTCTATCTTTTAAGGTCTGAATATTAGCCTCCAAACTCTCCTTTTTAGCTTGCTGAGCCTCATCAAGTGTTCCTTTGCTTATAAGGGTATTTAAAGTTCCTTGATATGTATTTATATTGTTTTGATCCTTTTGTATTTGCTCTCTATAAGCCTTCAAGCTAATTTCATAATCCTCATATTGATAATACATATAATGTGCTTGATCAAAATAGTTGTGTTCCTCTTCTACAGATTTTAAAAGAGTATTTAAGTCATTTATGGTTTCCTGAAGGCTGTTTTTCTGAACTTCTACAGAATTAGCCTCAGTATTGCCACTCTCTAAATTTTTAGCATATAGATCGTACTTTTTACTGTACTCACCTTCCACTGGATCGGCCGCATTTAGATGGTTAACTCCATCTAGCACAGAACTTTTAAGCTTATTATTTGCTGATAACTCTGCGTTCTTATCCTTTAAGCTTTTTTCTAAAGCATTCTTTTCTAGTGATATTTCCTCACCATTAACGCTTACTAAAACATCACCCTTCTTTACCTCCATACCTTCTTTTAAGTTCATAGAAGTAATGATTCCAGTAGTTCCACTAGCCACTTTAAAGATTTCCTCTTGTGGTCTAACTATTCCTTGTGATTTTACTGTTATCTGCTTTTTAGCAAAACAAGACCAAGTTAATATTGCTGCCAATAAAGCAATAATTATATACATCATATATCTAGAGAAACCTCTTGGCTTGGCTTGGAGTATTTCTCTAGAATCAGTTAATTCATCCAGATACTCTATTTTATATCTCATGGCTATCACCTCCGCTTAATGGATCTACCGCAGATGCAACTTCAGCTTCAGCATCAGAAGTTTGTCCACTCCACAATCTATAATAATAACCTTTTTTACTTAGCAGCTCCTTATGAGTTCCTTCTTCAATAACTTCACCTTTTTCCATAACGTATATCTTGTCACATTTCATAATAGTGCTTAATCTATGTGCAATTATTACTGTTGTAACATTTTTAGTACATTCCTCTATAGTTTTTTCTATAGCCTTTTCTGTTATAGAATCTAGATTTGAAGTAGCCTCATCCATTATAAGAATCTCTGGCTTTTTCAAAAGTGCTCTAGCAATAGCTAATCTCTGTCTTTGTCCACCTGAAAGGTTGCTACCTTTCTCCTCTAACAAGGTTTCGTATCTCGTTGGCATATCATTAATAAAATCATGAATTTGAGTCATTTTACATGCTTCGATAATCTCTTCAAAGGTAGCATCACAATTTGCAAACTCCATATTTTCCATAATAGTTCCAGAGAAGAAGAAGGAATCCTGGGAAATATAAGACACCTTATCTCTTAAAACATCTAAGCTTATATCTTTGATGTTATAATCGTTTATCGTAAGCTCACCTTTCTCTATGCCATAGAAATTCATAAGAAGTTTTGCTATAGTCGTCTTTCCAGAACCACTTTCCCCTACCAAAGCTACCTTCTCACCTTTTTTAATGTGCATATTGATATTTTTTAAGACCAATTGCCTTGTACCATATCTAAAGTCTACATCTTTTAAAACAATATCACCTAAAAGAGTAGTTGGTGTTATCTTTTTATTTTCATTTTGTGCTCTTTCTTTTTCAAGGTCTAGGATTTCTCCTAATCTATCAGCTGCAACCATAGCACTTTGTAATTCAGGCTGCAAATCAATCATTCTTTCAATCGGCTCAATAAAGTAAGCTAGTAACGCATTAAAACTTATAAGCGCACCTACTGTTATCTCACCCTTCATAGCCAGTCTAGCTCCTATCCATAAAACCACAATGCCAAAAATACCTTTTACAGTGTTTTTCAAAGTTGCTTGAAGATTGTTTACATAGCCATGCTTAAAAACCGACTTTATAAGCTTTATAAATCTTTTCTCAGTTTCTAAATTAACTTTTCTTTCTCCATTGTAAGCCTTAACAGTCTCTATTCCTTCTATACCTTCAACTAAGTAAGAAGTTAATTCAGCATTATCCTCCATAACCTTTCTATTTACCTTCTCAAGGGAACTCTTAAAGGCAAATACTAAAACCATATATAATGCAATTGGAATAAAACATGACCAAAATAATTTTGGACTCTGCATATATAAAATTATTCCGCCAGCAATAGCCATAACAGTATCAATCATAATAGTTAAAGTTGTTTGTGATATGGCATCTCTGATCTTACCTGCATCGTTAAATCTTGATATTATTTCTCCAACCTGTCTTGTACCAAAGAAGTTCATAGGTAAATCTATTACATGGTTGTAGTATCCCAAAAGAAGCGGTATATCTATGTTCTGCGACATATGCATAAGCAATAAACTTCTAAAGAATTCAGTTATTATCCTGAAAATAATGAGTCCAATCATAGCTACAGATATAACCAGTAAGCTATTACCTAAGTTGTTTGGCAAAATATCATCAATCAAGAATTTAAAATAGAAAGAGCCGGCTATACCCAATAATGTTATTAGCATAGACGATATAAAAATATTTGTTAAAAGATTTTTCTGGACCTTTATCAAGCCCCAAAATCTCTGGAATAATCCTTTAGTCTCATCCCCTGTTTTAAAAGCAACAGCTGGCGTCATAAAAATCAGTACGCCTGTCCAAATCTTAAAGAACTTTTCTGGAGTGTATTTAACTATACCTTCCGCTGGATCTGCTACTAATATTTCTTTTTTTGTAACACTATGTATAACTACATAATGCAATAAAGATTCATCAATTATTACATGTGCAATCGCTGGTTTTGGAAACTCGGAAAAAATATCCTCTGGCTTTGATGCTTTTACCCCTTTAGCAGTGAACCCTAATGCTTCTGCTGCCTTTATAACTCCAAAAGCAGAGGTCCCCTTCATATCTGTACCCGCTAATTCTCTTATCTTAGATATTGGTATCTTTAACCCATATTGTTTTGCTATAGTAGCTATACAAGCTGCCCCACAATCTTTTATATCATGTTGTTTTACGCAATGATATTTTTTTAGTAAATCGCTCATAATTCCTCCGAATTTTATGTTTTATCTCTACTTATTATACACTATTTCCTATCCAAAATTATACTATTTTCTTCAATAATATTATAATTTAACATATATTTCACTTATAAGACTTAATTATTTAATTTAAAAACCATTCATAACCATCTTTATAAGCTGTGTACCTACTTTGTCTATACCCAATAAACTGTGCACCTACTTTTCTATACCCAATGAAACTTTATTTCTAGCAAAAAAGTAATAACACTGATCCCTATTAAATCAGTGTTATTACTAAAATGTAGTCATAAAAATTAAATATTAACCCATTAATTTCTTTAGAATTATATAAACGCCTGGTTGTACATCAATTACATATTGATTGAAGTTACCGTCCGAAGTATACTTCCCACTTGTGTACACATTAGTTCCATTGAATACATATGGACTAGGCATACTATGATAATCATGGTATCCTGTACCATTATACTGTTCAGCAAAACCAGCCATTGCAGCCATATCAACCGAACTAGATTTTAATCCATAATCATCTCTAATATCGCTTTTTCTTGTTAAAGCATCTATAGCGGCTGATGCAAAGTCTGTAAAGTATAATCCAACTGGAACTTTTGTAGTAATTTGTCCTAAAGGTTGTCCATTATGCAGGTATGTACCAAAATTACAACCAGATTCACGATAGTGAAGAGCACAAATTAATGCTGATGGAATATTAGTTTTACTAGCTATATTGTCATAAGTTGATTTATTGTTTATGTATATACTTTTTATTGTATCTAACTCAGTACCAAATTTATTATAATTAATAAAATTTATCTTAGATATCAATTCTGCTTCATATTTATATAAAAAACCTGTCCCACTATTAGGACTTATTGTATCTGCTAGTGTTATTTGTTCAACAAATACCCTTGTGTCATTTATGCTAGAATCTCTATCTCCTGCTAATACTCCTAAATCTCGTCCAACCTTATCTGCTAAAAAAGTACCATTGCTTGAAGTGGTAACAAGTTCATTAAACTTACCATCAGCCTTACCTACATATGTTGCAAAGGACCTTTTCCCATTATTATTCCAAGGTACAACATAATCAGCTCTTCCATCTCCAGTTACATCTGTAAAAATTCCAACATCTTTTCCCATAGAATCTGCTGTGAAGGTACCAGCACTTGAACTACTAACCAATTCGTTAAATGTTCCATCAGCCTTACCTACATATGTTGCAAAGGATCTTTTCCCACTATTATTCCAAGATACTACATAATCCACTTTGCCATCACCAGTTACATCTGTAAATGTTCCTGTATCTCTACCAATAGAGTCTGCTGTGAAGGTACCAGTACTTGAACTACTAACTAATTCGTTAAATGTTCCATCAGCCTTACCTACATATGTTGCAAAGGATCTTTTTCCATTATTGTTCCAAGGTACAATATAATCAGCTTTTCCGTCACCAGTTACATCTGCAAAAATTCCTGTATCTCTTCCCAATGTATCTAGCATGAATGTACCGCCACTAGATGTATTAACGAATTCATTAAATGTTCCATCACCTTTAGCTACATATGTTGTGAAGGATCTTTTTCCATTATTATTCCATGTTACAACATAATCAGTTTTTCCATCACCAGTTACATCTGTAAAGATTCCTGTATCTCTACCTACTGTATCTGCTGTAAAACTACCACTACTAGCTGTGTTAATAAATTCATTGAATGTTCCATCACCTTTAGCTAAATATGTTGTAAAGGATCTCTTTCCACTATTATTCCATGTTACAACATAATCGGCTTTTCTATCTCCATTTACATCTGTAAAGGTTCCAGTATCCGATTCCATTGTATCTGCTGTAAAAGTACCTGCACTGAATGTATTAACGTATTCATTGAATGTACCATCACCTTTGGCTACATATGTTGCAAGAGTTCTTTTACCATTATTATTCCATGATACAATATAATCAGCTTTTCCATCACCAGTTACATCTGCAAAAATCCCTGTATCTCTTCCTACTGCATCTGATGTAAAATTACCACTGCTAACTGTATTAATAAGTTCATTGAATGTTCCATCACCTTTGGCTACATAAGTTGCAATATTTCTTTTCCCACTGTTATTCCATACAGCAACATAATCAGCTTTTCCATCACCAGTTACATCTGCTTTGCTAGCAGATAGCGGCTTTGTTGATATATACGAAATTGTTTTTGTAGCAGCTTGTACATTTTTTGCTGTTACTGCTGGGAAAATAGCACCACCAAGCACTAACGCAGTTGTTAAATAACTAACTATCCTTAAATTTTTCATATTTACCTCCCATATATCTCATTGTATCCCATCGCTTTTCATTGTTTTTCATTAAATTGAATCTCGTTACTTTTCATTAAATTACATGTTGATTATTCTTATCAGTCCTTGAAGCTTTAAAATTCTCACTTTAATACAAATAAATTTATACTAGTTAGCCAATTATTCTTCTAGCTCTAGAAAAATCTCCAAAATCACTAAGATTAGTATATTTAATACTTTGACCTTCTGTAGGTGAATGTATACATTTACCATTCCCGACATATATACCCACATGGTGTGGTGCTTCGTAATCTCCAAAGAACACTAAATCTCCAAGTTGCAATTTAGCAATATCTGTTCCTACATCATAACCTTTCCCCACTTGTGTATAGGTTGTCCTACTTACATCTATATTTAAAGCATTTTTATATACATATTGAACAAATCCAGAACAATCAAAACCATCAGGAGTAGTTCCATTTGTTTTATATGGGAGTCCTAAAAATTGTTTTGCATAATCAATAAGTATTTCTGCATCAGTTTTGACGATTGTAACAGTTTTAACAACGAACATACTGGTATCATTTATGCTATAATCTCTATCGCCTACTAATCCACCTAAATCTCTACCAATCTTATCTGCTAAAAAAGTGCCATTGCTTGAAGTCGTAACAAGTTCGTTAAATGTTCCATTAGCATTTGCTACATATGTTGCAAAGGATCTTTTCCCATTATTGTTCCAAGGTACAACATAATCAGCTTTTCCATCTCCCGTTACATCTGCAAAAATCCCAACATCTTTTCCCATAGAATCTGCTGTAAAGGTACCAGCACTTGAACTACTAACTAGTTCGTTAAATGTTCCATCAGCCTTACCTACATATGTTGCAAAGGATCTTTTTCCACCATTATTCCAAGATACTATATAATCTACCTTTCCATCACCAGTTACATCTGTAAATGTTCCCGTATCTCTACCAATAGAGTCTGCTTTAAAGGTACCAACACTTGAACTGCTAACTAATTCGTTAAATGTTCCATCAGCCTTACCTACATATGTTGCAAAGGATCTTTTCCCATTATTGTTCCAAGGTACAATATAATCAGCTTTTCCGTCACCAGTTACATCTGCAAAAATCCCTGTATCTCTGCCTAATGTATCTAGCATGAAAGTACCGCCACTGGCTGTATTAACGAATTCGCTAAATGTTCCATCACCTTTAGCTAAATATGTTGTAAAGGATCTTTTTCCATTGTTATTCCATGTCACAACATAATCAGTTTTTCCATCACCATTTACATCTGTAAAGATTCCTGTATCTCTACCTACTGTATCTGCCGTGAAACTACCACTACTTGATGTGTTGACGAATGTACTGAATGTTCCATCACCTTTAGCTACATACGTTGTTAAGGTTCTTTTGCCGTTATTATTCCAAGTCACGATATAATCAGCTTTTCCATCACCAGTTACATCTGCAAAGACTCCAATATCTATACCCATTGTATCTGTTATGAAAGAGCCTTCACTCGATGAATTAACATATTCATTGAATGTTCCATCGCTTTTGGCTACATATGTTGCAAAACTTCTTTTTCCATTATTATTCCACGGTACAATATAATCGGCTTTTCCATCACCAGTTACATCTGCAAAAATTCCTGTATCTCTTCCTACTACATCTGCTGTAAAACTACCACTACTCACTGTATTAACAAGCTCTTTGAATGTTCCATTGCCATTTGCTACATAAGTTGCAATATTTCTTTTTCCACCGTTATTCCATACAGTAACATAATCAGCTTTTCCGTCACCAGTTACATCTACTTTGCTATTAGATAGCTGTTTTGTTGATATATACGGTGTTGTTGTTGTAACAGTTTGTGCCGCTTGTACATCTTGTGCCGTTATTAGAGGTAAAAAACCACTTACTACCCCTAAGGTAGTTGTTAAACAAATAAGTCCTCTTAATTTTTTCATTTTATATTCATCCTTTCATTTCGCTCAATGCACCAACATCAAAAGTGTTAGCACCAAACAAAACCTACATAAATTTTACAATATTAATTATTCTACATACTCTAAACTAGTTTTTTTATATCTACGAACTTCGTATCATCATAGTAACACAGCTTTTTCATTTTTATACCAAATTTTCTAATGTTTTATACTTTGTTTATCTTTCTTAATTTTTCGTTTATCTTTGTTTATATCTTCTTTATATCTCTAAATATTTTGTTTATCTTTCTCTAGATTCTGTCCTAATTTAAGCCTAGTTTACATTAAACACCACATTTGTGTCGTACACATAATTTTCGATATCCATTTAAACTTTGCTCCTAACAAAAAAAGTAATAACACTGATCCCTATTAAATCAGTGTTATTACTAAAATGTAGTCATAAAAACTAAATATCTTCTTACAACACCCCAATATAAATATATATAACAATAAATTTCATCCCATATATTTATTTTAGCACTGTGATGTTTTGGCCCTATTAATTTTGTGTAATAAATAGATTAAAGTAAATATCCTTTTAAATCTAATACCTAACTCTACAGACCAGTCGCAGTCATTTGTAGTTGATAATTTAGACCAGTATAAGGTGCTGCCGTATTATCATGGACCTTTATATAATATGTTCCAGGCTCTAAGGTAATAGTATACTCGCTTACGTTATATGCATAAGATATATTTCCGTAGCTACTATTATAAAGATCAAAACGATATTTTGCACTGCTATAATTAGGATTAGTAAGAACTACTCGTACATCAGATCTCTGGATTAAGTTGAACTTAAAGTAATCCATATCATTAGATACATTTAGATTTGGCTCAGAAATTGTGAAGCTACCTTCACCCATATCCGTTGCAAGTGAAAAACTATCATCAAATTCATAAATATCACCACCGTGAAAAGTTGATGTCGGCGGGATTACATCTGTTATAGATAAGTTATAATACTCAGTGGAACTCCTAAGTGTGCTGATTATTTTAATATAATATGTACCAGCAGGTAGAGATTTATAAATACTTTCAACTGTTCCAAAGCCATTAGTTGAAGAATCTATTCTATTCATGTTTGAATCATATAAATACAAGTCAAAGTTGCAATCATCAGGAACATCACTTAGTCCAATTTTCAAACTCTCAGTGGAATATGTTTGAAACTTAAAAAGATCATTATCAGAAGTTGAAGTAATTTGACCTTTTATAGAATTACCAACTTCAATTGGATATGCAGTTGAAGAACTATCATTTGGCTCTCTTTCATACAATCCGCCATCAGGATAAGGAGCCATTGGTGCATTCCCAGCTAAAGTCGTTGACAAACTGTAATAGTTGTTGGAACTACCACTATAGCTTGATATTTTAATATAGTATATACCTGCAGCTAAAGAGTGTGTAATACTTTCATCAACATTACTTCCTTTTTTTGATGAAGCTATATAATTATTGTTGAAATCAAAAAGAACTAAGTCATAGTCACAACCAGTAGATATATTACTTAATAAAATCTTTATATTCTCAGTAGATGATAGTTGTAACTTAAAGTAGTCAACATTGGATGAGGCTGCTATATTACCCTTTACAGTACTGCCAAAAGGAATTGCATTTGCAGCAGAAAAATCATCATTAGCCTCATTTTCATATACGAACCCGTCAGCAGAAGGTGCTAGTGGTGGTGTTTGCGATGTTGACAAATTATAATAAATATCCGAATTGCCGGTGGCACTGGCTATTCTAATATAGTAAGTACCAGCTGCCAAGGTTTTTGTAATACTCTCATCAACATTGCTACGGTTTATGGATGAATCCACTTTAAACCCGTTAGAATCGTATAGTGATAAATCAAAATCACAGCCACTTGGTATGTTGTTCAGAAGAATATTTGTATCTCGAGGATATAGTAACTGTAACTTAAAGCAATCATAATCAGTAGACGTTAAAATTTGGCCCTTTATAGTGCTACCAAAGATAATTGAGTTTGAATTAGAAAAATCATTATTGGCTTCACTTTCATAAATGTTCCCATCTGGAGAAGGAATTGTAGGCGTAGTACCAATTGGTAATGTCGATAACTTATAGAAACTGCTTGAACTACCACTGTAACGGAGCACCTTAATATAATATGTACCAACGTTTAAAGTTTGTGTAACACTATCATCAGCATTACTTCCTTTTGTGGACGAAGCCATGCTACTTCCATTGGAATCATATATGTACAAGTCGAAATCGCAACCACTTGGTATATTGCTTAGTAGAATGTTTGTTTCTTGAGGATATGAGATTTGCAGCTTAAAGAAGTCATAATCATTAGCCGCTAAAATTTGGCCTTGCGTAATATCACCAAGCGCAACTATATTTGCAGTGGAAAAGTCATTATTGCTTTCAATTTCATACAACTCAGCAGAATAAACTACCTTTGAAAAATTAGTTGAAGTGAAAATTAATAGACATATTATTAAGGATAAGACTTTTTTCATCATTAACGAACCTCCATAATTCACCATTTAAAAGAAACACCTAGCTATGTATTCCTTTTTATATAACAGTTTTGTTTGGTCGAAATGCATTTCGATTTTAAATAGATTAATCTAAGACATCGAACATATGTTCTATTATTATTTTACCATAGTTTGGGTTACCAGTAAAGTTTTATATTGAATTTTCCCCTACAAAGTTTATGTAACATGTGGTGCACAGGCTACTTTTTTGGATATAAAATTATTGGTAGTTTTATAAAACTCCATCCTGAAATTAGTGCTAAAAATATACTTGAAACCAGTTCAGAAGAAATTTTCGCCATGAGCAATTATCATTTATAATAACGATTTGTAAGCCTCAGCGGAACTACCATTCCTCTGAGGCTTACAAATCTGTTTGCCCTGCACTTCTAATTGTTTATAATAATTTTTGCAAATCAACGACAGAGTCAAGTATCATATCAGGCTCTGCAACCTTAAGATTCCTTTGATCATTATATTTTCCCGTCTTAACCAAAGCACCTTTTGCCCCAATTGTATTAGCCCCTACAATATCAGTTGTTATGTCATCTCCTATAATCAGCACTTGTCCAGCTTCTAAATTTAAATCTTCAAGAAGTATGTTAAAGAAATCCTTACTTGGCTTTCCTAATACCTTAGCCACCTTACCTGTAGCATATTCAAACATCGCCGCAAAAGCTCCTGTATCTATGTTCTTACCATCAGCATTATAAAAGTATCTTCCTTTTTGTGTTACAAATATCTCGGTATTCTCCCCAATCATTCTAAATACCGTATTTAAATGGTCATAACTAATCTTGTCTCTGCAATCACCAATAACCAAATAATCCACTGCTTCAGTACCTATATTAAAGTTTTTATATTCATCTACAACTTCATCTAACATCAGTGGATATATCCTTGCACCTTCAATTCTTTCTAGAAATTTTATCGATGCAGTAATAGGAGTATAAATTTCTTCTAACTGTATATTAAAACCCATATTCCTTAATCTATCTAATATTGTCTTAGGAGTACTACCATCAGTATTAGTCAAGAACCTGCAAATATATCCTTTATCTCTTAACTGATTTACTGTTTCTATTGCCCCCTCAATTGCTTCTCCCTTGAAATATAATGTTCCATCTAAATCGAAAAAAATTGCCTTTGTCTTCATATGTATATCTCCTAATTTCTGTTATAGTAGCACCCTACTAAATTAGCATCTTTTTTTAGTTTTTGTTCCTTTTGCGAAGTATAAAATAATATGGTATACCAATGACCACAGCAGTAAAAATACCTCTAAAAATACTTGTGCTCATAAAATTATTACCATAAATATCTACTGCTTGTCCTATTTTAAATACTCTTTGAAAAACTTCAGTTAAAAAACCGATAAAAAACCATATTATCATACTTCCAAATAAGTTACTTTTTGCTTTCATAATCTCTGTTTCCCTTCTAAAGTCATGGTATATAACTATACTGAGATTATATTTTTCATTAATAAATCCCTAACTCTATCATACCTTGACACCACTATTTTCGTCTACAACACCTCAAATTCTATAAATTTTATTACCTACCTTTTTTATTAGTCAACAGTTTATTCAACGCACTTGATGAAAAGTAAGTCAAGATAAAGAATGCAACAAAGTCAAAACCAAACTTCAATAATCCTTTCTTAGAATAAAAGTCATCTCCATCAGTTATATTAATCATTATAGCAACAAAAGCTGAGCCAATTAAATATATGTATACTCGTTTTCTTTTTAAATTAAATTTATTTTCGCTTACCATAGTTCCATATGCCCCATTTATAATAATGCATGTACACATATATATTGCACCTATTATAAATATTATTAAACTACTTATGGATTCTCTTAAAGGATGATTTAAAATTAATGTCCTAACAATAAAATCACCTAGTAAAGCAATCTGTAATAAAACTACTGTATTAAAACTAGCTTTATATATTAATGAATTTATTCTTTCATCATCATATTTACTTTTAAATAACTTCATTTTATTTCCTCCTCCCAAAATAAATCATTCAAAGTTTTTCCTAAGGCTAAACATATACTTATGCAAAGCTTTAAAGTGGGATTATACTTTCCAGATTCAATCAAACTTATAGTTTGTCTTGTAACCTTTATCATATCAGCAAGTTCTTCTTGTGTTATGCCCTTTTCAACTCTTGCTGTCTTAATTTTATTGACTCTCAATAATATTACCTCCTGCTGGATAAGCTTTTATTTATTGATTCCCTATATGATTATTTTCTATATAATTCAATTTATTCAATATATTATACAAAAATAGTAGGCCATATTTTTATTTTTGTCAAATATATATTACATAGAGCTTATGAAACCAGAAGTCTACAACTCACGAATAAAAGATTCTCATGAAATTTCTTACGCCCATAACTTTCCATATAATTCATATTATATTTCCTAATTTCTCATTGAATTTTTTTAATATCGTGATATAATCATATGTAAATTATATACATTTATGTGGTTCAAATACCACGCCAAGGGGGATTAAAATGAAGAAATTTCTTTTTCTATTTGTTACTTTTATTCTAATTTTCGCTGCACCACTAACAACATATGGTGATACCAGAATTATGGATGAGAGCTGGAGTAACGAAACATACTATAATTCAGGTGACACTGAGGAAATTATAGATGGCGGTGATAGGGTAATATTAGGAGTAAAGTTAACTGAAGTTAGTTCTAAAGAAACTGTTACTGTAAAAGCATATCGCTCAGGTGACAGGCAGGGTTTCCCGATCTATACCTTTAAAATCAAGAATCCAACAAAAGGCATAACTTATTCATCTGGATATTTTGATATACCAGGAAATGATGAGAGATTTCTTGTAATTATAATTGAAAGTAGCAAAAAATGTTCTGGTACGGTTAGAGCATATAAAGAATAATCTTTATCTTAGTCATAAATGGCGATCACTATCAAGTATAGATGATTGCCATTTAATTTTTTAACAATTCTCCTGATTGACCTTTTTACACATTCAGTATCCCATTTAAAATATTTTGATAAATCAAAAAGAGTAGCTAACCAGGCTTTACTCCTAGCAGCTACACTTCTCTATCCAGCAAACATATTATATAGTTGTCTAAGTTCTTCCTTTAACAATCTATTATCAAGTTCCTCAATGAGCAACCTAAAACCATCCTTATCAACAGCATCACCCAACTCATTTAGTTTCAAGTTCGTTTGCTTTGGTAAATCCTTGCGATATATATCATCACTCTTTAATATTATAACTTCTATTTCCGTTCTATCTTCATTATAATAAAACTTTCCATATTCAATATTCCCATTAATATCAGTAATCTTAATAAATTCGCCTTCTTTTGCTCTCATCTTTTTCTCCCCTTCTAGGTACTACTTTCCTAATAAAGATTTTAACCTAAAAATCAATAAATAAATCGTGC
Organism: Clostridium cellulovorans 743B; assembly: GCF_000145275.1. Classification (NCBI taxonomy): domain Bacteria; kingdom Bacillati; phylum Bacillota; class Clostridia; order Eubacteriales; family Clostridiaceae; genus Clostridium; species Clostridium cellulovorans. Next base: position 210,491 of record NC_014393.1, on the reverse strand, counting down.
TATAACCAGAGCTACAATTATTGCTGTAATATCCGCCATAACAGCCGCCCATAAAGTATGCCTAATCTTTTTTATATTAATAGCTCCATAATATACAGTTATCGTGTAAAAAATAGTTTCTGTACCTCCCATTATAATAGATGCAACAAGTCCAATAAAAGTGTCTGGCCCATAATTTTTTAAAATTTCTGCAAAAACCCCTAACGCTCCACTACCAGATAAAGGCTTTATCAAAATCAAGGGAACTATTTCAGCTGGCAGCCCTATAAGCCCTACTATTGGACTAATGAAAGTAATAAGATAATCCATCGCTCCAGAACTTCTAAATATAGATATGGACAAAAGCATCGCCAAAAGGTATGGAAATATTTTTACAGATATTGAAAGTCCGTCCTTAGCACCTTCTACAAAAACCTCATAGACCTTCACCTTATGTACAATCCCATATATAACAATTCCACAAATTAGTATAGGTATTATAGACGCAAATATGTAGCTCATAATTAAAAATACCTCTGTAATATTTTACAATATACTATTCCAAGTATTGCCGCTGACAATGATGCTATAAAGGCTGGAATTATTATAAGTGCTGGATTCTTAGAACCTTCCGCAGCTCTTAGAGAAATTATAGTAGTAGGAACAAACTGTACACAAGCAGAATTAAGTACCAGGAACAAAGCCATATCATTGGTTGCCACACCTTTTTTAGGATTTATTTTATCTAGCTCCACTATTGCCTTGATACCAAAAGGAGTTGCCGCATTAGAAAGTCCCATCATATTAGAAGTTATGTTCATAACCATAGCACCCATAGCATTTTCACTTTTAGAAGCATCCTTAAAAATAATCCTTAATACGGGCAATAAAGCCTTTGAAATTTTATTTGTAAGCCCACTTTTTTCTGCAATTCGCATAACTCCACACCAAAGACACATTATCCCTGTGAGCCCTATTATAAGAGCAACAGTATTTTCTGTAGATCCTATTATCGCCTTTGATAAGGCTTCACCATCACCCTTTGCAATGCCAAGAAAAATCCCAATTGCTATCAACCCAAACCATATATAATTAATCATAACTCCTCCGCCTACAGTAATTCTCTAAAGTATATGCAAGAAAGAAGGAACAAATTCTAAGTGAAACTTCGTTATTTTCTAAACAAAGCTATTAAAAACAAACGCTCTAACCCCCACTATAGAAATACTTGTCAAAAATGTAGTAATAATACGAAATCTAGAGAAAATTTCGTACAAAAAAATTATTCACTTCTATCTGCAATGGTGTTAATATAGATATGTCGGTATCTTTTCTAGAACCGAACATGATTTTTTTGTTAAATTTTTAACGACTTGTATCATTTCGAACAAGAACGGAGGATTATTATGATCAATGAAAAAAAACTTTCTAATTCCACAAGAAAATTAGGGACAAGACAACTAACAACTGTGGGAATGCTCTCAGCTATCTGCATTATTTTAGGTATCACAGGCTATGGCTTTATCCCTGTAGGTCCAGTAAAAGCTACCATAATGCACATTCCTGTAATCATCGGTGCTATTATAGAAGGACCTATTGTTGGCGCTTTAATCGGTTTAATGTTTGGTTTATTTAGTTTAATAAACAATCTGGTAAACCCAACTGCTGCTTCCTTTGTATTTTGGAATCCAATAGTCTCAGTACTTCCAAGGGTATTAATCGGTATAGTTTCTTACTATGTCTATGTTGGTGCCATAAAACTATTTAAAAACAATAAAATTTCTGCTGGAGTGGGAGCTTTTTTTGGCTCTCTTACCAATACAGCACTAGTACTTTCTTTAATGTATTTTCTATATGCTGATAGATTATTCGAAATCTATAAGGTTTCATCAGTTAAACAAGTAGGTTCAGCTCTTATAGCTGTAGCAAGTACTAATGGTATAATTGAAGCTATTATTTCTGTACTAATTACAATACCTATAGTACTGGCAATAAAATTAGTAAAGAAATAAAATTTAACACCATTAATTTATAGTTATTGTCGATTCTTAATTGTCTATTGATAAAAAATTTGCAATAATATAAGTTAAAGGGGTGATGACATGGATGATACACCAATAACTGTACCTAATACAAAAATAGAAAAGCTAAAGGACAGTAAGTTTTTTCTTCAAAAGCTTTTAGGCGAGATTTTCAATCATGAAATCAATTGGAATAAAGATCCTGCAGTTGATATAGCCTTAATCGCTATGAATCATTGCTTTGGTAGTTTTGACCAAGAGATGGGGGCTTTCACCATGTACTCTAGAACTCACGTAAAAAATACAGTGATTTCATATTTAATAGGTCTTAACAACAATTTTGAATTTATAGAAGAAAACTCGCCGTTAAAAGCAACCTTAGATACACTAACCTTTGAGGAAACAGAAAAGTATAGGGAGCTTATCAGTGCAGAAATAGCATTGTTCCAAGAAGAATTGAAGAATTATAAAATTTCTTTTGCAGCTTTTTCATCTGGAGCCCCACAAAATACAGAAGATAAAAACTTATCACTAAACTTAGCATTTTACTGTATCAGAAATACATCAGCACAGAACCATATACAATCAAAGCATTCATTACCGATAAATCATTTGGCAAAAAATTTTCATATTCCTGCGTCAAAAATTAGATCCTTAAAAAAGTACATTTTGGCTCTTTTTTTACTATTTAGCATAGATGACTATTTCTATCTAAGAGCATATTTAGATATAAGGATAGTGAAGAATGTTAGTTAGCGGCTTAGTACTAAAAATACGCAGAAAATATGTTATAGCTTTGGATTCAAATGGTTACGTAATTAAAATAAAAATAGGATCTCTAACGCCATTGATTGGAGAAATATATCATGGTACCTTTCTTGAAACAAAGCCATCTGGCTATTATTTCAGAAAGTACAAGACTCCTGTATTGATTATTACCTTTATAATAACAATTTCGCTAATTATATGCTCATACCTTTACTATACCCCTACTACTACAGTTTACATAGAAGCATCTGCTCAAGTAACTCTTTCTATTAACAGGTATAACAAGGTTGTTAAAGCTATAGCGCTAAATTCTGAAGGTGATAAACTTTTAACGTCTGTACGTGTGAAAGGTACAACCCTCGATGAATCTTTAAATATTTTATATGATGGTGCAATAAAAAATCGAATAATCGATCAGTATTTTGCAGAAGCTAAACAAATATATAGAGTGAATATAGATTCAGAAGCTAATATAGATATTACGTCCTTTTTAAATACTATTAAAAGTTCACCTTATATTATCCACATAAATAATAAGGGAAACGTAATATATAATTCACAATACAAGTAACTTATCCACATTATCCACAACTATGCTGTGTATAAGATGTTATTTTATATGTAAAAATGGCTATATTCTGTTAACTCAGTAGAATATATAGCCATTTCTTTTATCTGTTTTATCCGAGTTATACACATTGTCCACATTTACCCTGTGCATAACTTGTTAAGCTGATGTTGAAAAGCTATGGACAACTACTGGATAATTTTAAGAATTTTCAACTGTAAATCCTTGTAAATTCCAAGGTTATGCTAACAAAATCACTTAAAGTATATCACTTAAATGTTTTTTTTATTAAATGTATTATAATTAAACCACAAAATTAAAACAAGCTATACTACTTAGAAAATAGTATAGCTTGTTTCTTATCATACCTAAATTGTACGTCTATCATACTACTACTTATCAACATTGTCCACAGGTTTGTTAATAACTTGTGGATAAGTTGCATATATTTACACAAAGGATTTTAGTTATTCACAAGTACACCTTTGATTATTAATCTGTGTGTCGCAGTTCTTATAGGTGTGCATGTGACTAATGTTACCGTGGCGTTATCAGTTTTGTTTAATACTTCAACCTGTGTAGGCTCAACAACCTCTGTTCCAGTAACTTCATAAGTAAAAGTACCCTTTAAGGTTTTAACGAGTATTTTATCACCAGTTGTAACTTCATCGAGCCTATTAAAAAACTCATTGTAAGTATAGCTTCTATGTCCAGCAACAGCAAAGTTCCCTAGTTCTCCAGGTAAAGCAGTATCTTTAAAGTGTCCTACAGCATACTTTAAAGTTTCCATATCTGTTCCTTCACCGACTGCAACCTTAAGACCAATTTTAGGAATTTGCATTATACCGATAGTGCCTTCTTCGATAACATCCTGTTGTTCCTTTATTTCAACTTTTTCATTATTGTCCTTAACCTGTTCCAACTTTTTTTCAAAATTGGAAATCATTTTGTCATTTTCCAGCTTACCTTTGAAATTCATATAGATTGCTGATAATATGATAATAACACCGACAACTGCTAAAATGATTCCAACTATAAACCAAATATTTTTTTTATTTTTTTTCTCCAATTAGCATCACCCCCTTTAATTATGTATATAATTATATCATAATTAACACTAGTACAACGTTTACATAATATATTTTTTATAGTAAAATATCTTTATAGAGGTGATAGATCATGAAGAATAATGTAATTTATGTAGATTTCTCAAAACCATCTCGCACAACCTCAAAGAAAAAATCTCCTAAAGCTTCAAAAGTAAAATTTATAAGTAAAATTAAAACATTCATATCAAATAAGATAAAAAAAATACGTGTTTCATCAAAACATAAAAATTCACCTAATGTCCGCATAAAGTAAATATTTGTTTTTAAACGCACAATCTTAGTGCGTTTTTATTTATCCTTCAATTCCCCTACTTCGATAATCAAAGGAATATGCATCTATGCTATTCCTATTTATGCTTCCTAACTACTTTTCTTTAAAATTTAGCAATTCTTTTATAATGGCCATATAATTTAATAATTACCGCTCCTACATATGTCCATATTTTTCTCATCATATAGTATATAATTTCCACAATCCTTGCTCTTATGTATGCCTATAGTTATAATATATTTATTGTTAAATAAACTATATAGAAGCGACTATAGATACTTACAGCCATAACTAAAGATATTGAAAACTCTTTTTGCTACTACAGCAAAGAGGTAATGCAGTATATTTAAAATAAAGTAAAAGGCTTATTGATTGTGGCTATCTATAGCAATATACAAAAGTTTGACTAATCATAAAACATAGGGAGGATTTTATTTTATGAGAATTGGTATGGGTTACGATGTTCATAAGTTAGTAGGAGGAAGGGACCTTATTATCGGTGGAGTAACCATCCCATATGCTAAAGGCCTTCTAGGACATTCTGACGCTGATGTTCTCCTTCATGCAATAATGGACAGTTTGCTTGGAGCTGCAGCCTTAGGAGATATAGGAAAGCATTTTCCTGATACAGACGCAAAGTATAAAGGAATATCTAGTATAAAACTTCTTGAAGAGGTTGGGAAATTACTTAAAGACAATAACTTTAGTATTGGAAACATTGATGCAACTATTGTGGCGCAAGCCCCAAAAATGGCACCTCATATAACAGAAATGAGAAAAAACATCAGTGAAGCCTTGGATATATCTATAGATAACATAAATGTAAAGGCTACTACAGAAGAGGGTTTAGGCTTTACTGGCTTAGGGCAGGGTATTTCAAGCCAAAGTATATGCCTCCTAGTTTAGTCCATAAATTTTGCACTTGTAATTATCTATATCTTAATTCATTTTTTCGTATTACCTAACAATATGTAAGTTCCAATGATTTTCTATATTAACTTAAATACATGTTCTGATAAACATTGTTGCTAAAATACATTATTTTCTCAATAGAAAAAGTGAATTAATGGGTTTTGGACACATGAAACATTGCTAGAATACATTGGTTTTTTCAATAGTTCTCTAGAACCTTAATGTATTTTCAATAATTCAACTTATATAGTTGATAAAATAATATAGATTTTAATAAGAATATCTATAGTAAAAATACTCACTTAACTAGTTATTAGTTCCCGTACTATAATAAAAAGTCAGCTATTGAAAGCTGGCTTTTTTATTTTTATGAGAAACTACCAACAGTGCTATTAGCCTAGGAATTCCTAGTAGAATATATTTATATATTTTGATTACTTAGTTCTCAACAAAAAGAACTGATGATTGCCAAGGTTAATATAATATTTAAAAAATATACTCATAGCCTTCCTAATATACAATCTATGGCAATAACCAAGCTAAAAGGGGTATCAATTTGGCATGCAAAATGTTGAGGTTTTGTTGTCATTTTGATATAAAAACAAAAAAACACACCCTAGAACCATTGATATGTCTAGGGTGTAAAAGTAGGGGAAAACAATTATGAAAATAGTTTATCATCTGAATTATTGACAACTATACTAAATTTATTCACATATATAAATTATTTTTTAAAATATGTATCTATTAGTTTCTCAACAATTCTCTTTTGAATATTTGCAAAATTTATAAGTGCTAACACCGTTATAAGTCTCTTTTCATATTCGCTATTATTAGCTGTAGTTTCTTCAATCTTATCAAGTATCCTTGCTAAAACAGTTTCCTGTTCGTCAACTTCAATATTATTAATATCTATAAGTGCTGAATAGATTTCAATTAAATCTAAACTTTTATCCCCCTGTTGATCTTTAACTATGTCTTCAAGAACTTGTTTTATGTCTGTTATACTAAGGCTTTGCTTAAGCTTATATATAAGTATCATTAAAATAATATGTTCTCTAGAATATTTTTTGTTCTTTACGGGCATAAATAAATTGGCTTTACTATAATTATTTATCATGGTTTTTGTAAGTATCTTTTCTTCATCGTTACGTTTTGAAGAAACTAAACCATTTTCAAAAAGAGTTATAACTTGATCCATGTATAAGTCAAGTGCTGGTATATCCTTAGGATCTATATTTTCTTTCAAATTTAATTCATTTACCAAGCTAATGATTTGTTCCTTATCAAATTCCATCATATCTTCCTTTCGTTGTTCGTATATATACATTATACCACTAACATATAGTTTTTAAAACTACGTGTTGTGATAAAGGATATTGGAGGAATTTGAAGCTAATAAAGGCTATTTTATCTATTCGCCGGATTTTGAAGGAAAGTTTAGTGGCAATTTCTAGAATAAGGATTATAATATAATTATCATAAGATGTAGCTTTAAATACTACGTACAGTAGTTAACTAAAATTTAGGAGTGATTTATATTATGAAACATTTCAGAGAACCAGTAAGCGGCTTCACTCATTTAGGAGGCGCCATAGTATCATTGATTGGTATGTTAATACTTATAACAAAGACACTATCAAATAGCTCTTCATCATCTTTAGCTCTTATCGGAGTAATACTATTTGGAGTAAGTCTAATTCTTTTATACTCAGCAAGCTCAATATATCATTTAGCTGTTGCTAGGGATACAATAATATTTTATCTAAGAAAATTGGATCATTCTATGATTTATGTGCTTATAGCAGGAACATACTCACCTGTATGCTTAACTGTACTACAAGGTAAGCTTAGATGGATTATCTTTGCAACTATTTGGGGATTAGCTTTAATCGGAGTATTGATGAAGCTGTTTTACTTTAAAGGACCTCGCTGGATATCAACTTTATCTTATATAGGAATGGGTTGGTTAGCTGTTTTTCTTATACCAAAGCTTCTTGGAGCCATATCAGTATGGGCAGTAACACTTTTAATCGCTGGTGGTGTTTTATACACCGTAGGAGCAGTATTCTATCAATTAGAAAAAGGAAACACTAGAAGAACTTTTGGAGCCCATGAGGTATTCCATATATTTGTTTTACTAGGTAGTCTAAGTCACTATTTAATGGTTTTTATATACTTAATATAACCTTTACTAAAAATAGTTACTACATTTAAATATGTATTTATCGCTATAATGAAATAAAAAACATTACCTACATCTTGTGATAGAATTCTCAAGATGTAGGTTTTTTATATTTGCCTTTTTCAAAATCCACTGTTTCGTATTTTTCATGTGATTGCCTATAATTAAATAACTTGAATTATACATAAGTTAAGAAAATGAAATTACGTCCAAAACTTTATTTAATGGTTATAACATGTGATAAGTGATGAATTAGCTTTATTGAATCTTATATATACTTTTTCTAATAAAATAGATTCCTAAGGCTCCATATGCTCCTAAATTCCTAGATATAGCTCTAAAGAAACATATAATAGCCTTATGGGATATATAATAAATAAAAACACCTAAGTCTTAAATAACCTAGGTGTTTTATCATATATTTTATAAGGGTCAAAATATATGTTTCAACAAAGATCTTATATATACAAAAGCTTATCTTTGCTTAACTTCAGAATCATTGAACTTACTATTTAAAATTACAATATCAACTCTTCTATTAGCTGCTCTGCCTTCCTCTGTAGCATTAGTTGCAATAGGTCTATACTCTCCATATCCAACAGGTAACAACCTATTTGGATTTAATCCACATTCAGTAGCAAAAATTTCAACAACATTAGATGCTCTAATTGAAGATAGTTGCCAGTTAGAATTAAAATATGGAGTTTTAATTGGCACATTATCAGTGTGTCCTTCTACTCTAACATAATTATCTATACTAGAAAGAATTTTTGATAGTGCATTTAATTGTCTCTTATATTGCTCCTTAACAGTTGCTTTTCCGCTATCAAAAAAGAGGTTATCTTTAACGGTTATTACAAGCCCTCTTTCTTCTATAGCCGTAGTAGCGCTACCATTTAGTTCAGATTCAGCAATTAACTTATCTACCTGCTCTTTAACCTTAGTTAACTTCTCTGCTTCAAGTTTCTCATAGTCAAGCTCAGCGCTTTTAGAAGCGGCATCTTTAACAGCTTGTGACAATGTCGCCATATCTAATCCTTGTCCACCATCCAGCACTCCTGCACCACCACTAGGGGAAGTTCCAAGAGCTACTTGAAGAGAGTATGCAAGTTGATTAAATTTCATAGGATCAACTCTAGAAGTAGCATATAATATAACGAACAACGCCATAAGCAATGTTATCAAATCTGAATATGTTAACAACCATCTTTCATGATTATCTTGCTTTTTTTCCCTTTTCTTCATAATCCTATACCTGCTTATCTTCTAATAATGATTTTTTATCATCATCTAGCATATAACCTTCAAGCTTACTAACTAATGAATTTGTGTTAGATCCTTGTTGTATAAGTAATACAGCTTCTATTATCATTTGTTTTTCATTGATTTCTTCTTTATTTAACATTTTTAATTTATTTGCAATTGGTAACCAGAATAAGTTAGCCATAGCAATACCATATAAGGTCGCCATAAATGCTGCTGCAATCTTAACACCCAACGCTAAAGGATCATCTAAGTTTGCAACTACTTGAAGTAATCCCATTACTGTACCAATGATACCCATTGTAGGGGAATAACCACCTGCTGCTGAGAACATTTCGATTCCTTCATCATGTCTATCTGCCATTTGCTCTAATTCAGTTTCTAAAATACCTTGAATTACAGATTGTTCAGTTCCATCGGCAGCTAACTGAAATCCCTTTTTTATAAATGGGTCAATCCCATCATTTGTAACTTCTCCTTCTAGGATTAGAAGACCTTCTCTTCTAGTTCTTATTGATATCTCTTTAAAATATCTTATATTTTCTCCAATCTTACTGTCCCTTTTCTTAAACGCTATAGCTAGTACCTTAGGAAACTTCTTGAAAATCCTTCCTGGAAATGATACAGCTACTGCTCCAAACGTTCCTCCAAATATTATTATGAATGCAGAAACTTGAACTAATGCACTAAGTTGTCCTTCTTCCAATAAGAACCCTACAATTAGCGAACCAAAGGCAAAAATCAAACTTACAATTGTAAAAATATCCATAACTTCCCCCCTGAGATTAAATAATATAAGTTTTAATCAAGTTGTTTTCAAACCTCATCCAAAGCAGATAATACGTATGAGATTTCTTCATATAAATAAAAATATATAAAGTTTAGAATATGTATAGGCTATAGATAACCATATATAAATTTAAACTTGTTCATCACTTTAATCGTTTGTTTTTATTAACAATAAAACATTTATTGAATAAGTTTAATTCTGGCTGAATAAGATATATGAATATCTAAATTTACCCTACATCTTATTTATCGAACTTATTGGTAAATATTTAATATGATAACGAAAGAGTTTTTAAATAAATAAACAAATTTAAAGCATAAAAAACCTCGGAAATCTTCCGCTAAGAAGCTATTAGCAGGATAATTTCTTGCTATTTTTCTAAATATATCAATTTTCTATCAATATTCGTACATTATTCTAAAACTTATATTATTAATTATAACAGCATTATAATATTCATTATAACAATATTATACTATTAATTATAAAAATATTAAACTATTAATTTATAAAAAAATACTCCTATTATTTATAACCTTATTATATTTCTAATTATAATAATTCAACACCATACAATTATATCAATATTCTAACTATAAAACCAGTTATTGTACAGAAAAAAGCTATTGAATTTATCAACAGCTTTTACTTATCTAACATCATTAAATTTCTTATTACTACTATGATTGCTAAGTTCATCATTAATATCATAAAAACTCTCAACTTTTGTTGATGCTAGCAACATTGCAAGGGTTCTTAATTATTATTTACACCATCATTATTATGGAGTTTCTTCATTATCATTGTAAAATTCTTTATCATTATTATACATATGCACAGATATAACTAAAGCTATTCTTTTAAATTTATTGCCTTGGGATCTAACGATATCAAGAAAAATATTCATACATACCTAAAATTTTCAATGAATATATGGAATAATACTATTAATCAAAAAATAAAAAACCCAGCGACAACCTACTTTCCCACAAGACCTCTCCTGCAGTATCATCGGCCCTTAGTAGCTTAACCGTCGTGTTCGGAATGGGAACGGGTGTTACCTACCAGGCATAATCACTGGATTAAAATTAGATTTTTTATCTAATTTACTATATATCGCAAACTCCAACCTCAGATAATTCTTTAATTAAAGCTTACTTTAAATCAGAGTGTTCTCTGAAAATTGCATAGATATTAAAAACTTTGTTTAGGTTAAGCCCTCGATCTATTAGTATGAGTCAGCTGAACATGTTACCATGCTTACACCCCTCACCTATCAACCTTGTGTTCTTCAAGGGATCTTACTAGCTTACGCTATGGGAAATCTAATCTTGAGGTGGGCTTCACGCTTAGATGCTTTCAGCGTTTATCCCTTCCCGACATAGCTACCCAGCCATGCTCCTGGCGGAACAACTGGTACACCAGAGGTCAGTCCATCCCGGTCCTCTCGTACTAAGGACAGCTCCTCTCAAATTTCCTACGCCCGCGACGGATAGGGACCGAACTGTCTCACGACGTTCTGAACCCAGCTCGCGTGCCGCTTTAATGGGCGAACAGCCCAACCCTTGGGACCTTCTCCAGCCCCAGGATGCGACGAGCCGACATCGAGGTGCCAAACCTCCCCGTCGATGTGGACTCTTGGGGGAGATCAGCCTGTTATCCCCGAGGTAGCTTTTATCCGTTGAGCGATGGCCCTCCCACGAGGAACCACCGGATCACTAAGCCCGACTTTCGTCCCTGCTCCACTTGTAGGTGTCGCAGTCAGGCTCCCTTCTGCCTTTGCACTCTTCGAACGATTTCCGACCGTTCTGAGGGAACCTTTGGGCGCCTCCGTTACTTTTTTGGAGGCGACCGCCCCAGTCAAACTGCCCATCTAACAATGTCCGGCACCCAGATTCATAGGTTTCCGTTAGAATCCCAATACTGTCAGGGTGGTATCCCAAGGTTGACTCCATAGAACCTGACGGCCCTACTTCCCAGTCTCCCACCTATCCTGTACAGACAATATCGAAACTCAATGCTAAACTACAGTAAAGCTCTACGGGGTCTTTCCGTCCAATCGCGGGTAGCAAGCATCTTCACTTGCACTACAATTTCGCCGGATTTACAGTTGAGACAGTGCCCAAATCATTACGCCATTCGTGCGGGTCGGAACTTACCCGACAAGGAATTTCGCTACCTTAGGACCGTTATAGTTACGGCCGCCGTTTACTGGGGCTTAAGTTCATGCCTTCGCTTGCGCTAAGCAATCCCCTTAACCTTCCAGCACCGGGCAGGCGTCAGCCCCTATACATCAGCTTTCGCTTTAGCAGAGACCTGTGTTTTTGCTAAACAGTTGCTTGGGCCTATTCTCTGCGGCCTAGCTTGCGCTAGGCACCCCTTCTCCCGAAGTTACGGGGTCAATTTGCCGAGTTCCTTAACTGTAATTCTTCCGCTGGTCTTAGGATTCTCTCCTCACCTACCTGTGTCGGTTTGCGGTACGGGTACTATTTTGCTCTCTAGAGACTTTTCTTGGCAGCGTGGAATCAGGTACTTCGCTACTAAATTTCGCTCCCCATCACACCTCAGAGTATTAGCACGCGGATTTGCCTACGTACACCCCTAAATGCTTAGACCAACATCCAATAGTTGGCACACCCTATCCTCCTGCGTCATCCCATCGATAATAACGCTAATAGTAGTATCGGAATATCAACCGATTGTCCATCACCTACGCCTTTCGGCCTCAGCTTAGGTCCCGACTAACCCTGGGCGGACGAGCCTTCCCAGGAAACCTTAGGTTTTCGACCATTAAGATTCTCACTTAATTCTCGCTACTTATGCCAACATTCTCACTTCTGTACAGTCCACAGCTCCTTCCGGTACTGCTTCTGCCCATACAGAAAGCTCCTCTACCACTCCTTACGGAGTCCATAGCTTCGGTGGTAAGTTTGAGCCCCGGACATCTTCGGCGCAGGATCTCTTGACTAGTGAGCTATTACGCACTCTTTAAATGAGTGGCTGCTTCTAAGCCAACATCCTAGTTGTCTTAGAAATCCCACATCCTTTTCCACTTAACTTACACTTGGGGACCTTAGCTGATGGTCTGGGCTTTTTCCCTTTTGACTACGGACCTTATCATTCGCAGTCTGACTGCCGGGGTAAAAGTATATGGCATTCGGAGTTTGATAGAGTTCGGTAACTGTTGTCAGCCCCTAGCTCATTCAGTGCTCTACCTCCATTACTCATTTTACCCGACGCTAGCCCTAAAGCTATTTCGAGGAGAACCAGCTATCTCCGAGTTCGATTGGAATTTCTCCGCTATCCACAGCTCATCCCATGGTTTTTCAACACCAATGTGGTTCGGTCCTCCACGAGGTTTTACCCTCGCTTCAACCTGGCCATGGATAGGTCACCCGGTTTCGGGTCTACGGCATGCAACTAGTCGCGCTGTTCACACTTGGTTTCCCTTCGGCTACGTACCTTAAGTACTTAACCTTGCTGCATACCGTAACTCGTTGGCTCGTTCTACAAAAAGCACGTCGTCACACTCATATGGTGCTTCGACCGGTTGTAGGCATACGGTTTCAGGTTCTATTTCACTCCCCTTCCGGGGTTCTTTTCACCTTTCCCTCACGGTACTTCTTCACTATCGGTCACTAGGTAGTATTTAGCCTTGGGAGGTGGTCCTCCCTGCTTCCCACAAGGTTTCACGTGTCTCGTGGTACTCTGGATATACTCTCGCTATCATTCGCTTTCTCCTACGGGGCTATTACCCTCTATGGCTTAGCTTTCCAGCTATCTTCGAATAACAAACTCTAGCTTTTATGAGTATTCCACAACCCCAGAGATAAATCTCTGGTTTGGGCTCTTTCCCTTTCGCTCGCCGCTACTTAGGAAATCGAATTTCTTTCTCTTCCTCTGGGTACTTAGATGTTTCAGTTCCCCAGGTGTGGCTTCATGTAGCTATGTATTCACTACAGGATATACATCGTTTGATGCATAGGTTTCCCCATTCGGAAATCTCCGGATCACTGGCTATTTGCGCCTACCCGAAGCTTATCGCAGCTTATCGCGTCCTTCTTCGCCTCCTAGTGCCAAGGCATTCACCATACGCCCTTTGTAGCTTAACCTAAAAATTGCTATAACCTGCGCATTGCTTCGTCACTTTCGCCTCTGCGGTGCTCATTTACATAAGTAAACTCCGCTTCCTCGAGTTTTCAGTTCCTCGCACTGCTTGGTTCTATCAATTTTTTAATTTGGTCTAATTAACACGTTATCGGTTAATCTTATCAAATTAAATTAGTCTTAATTATACAAAGTTTATATAAATAACTTTACTTGGTTTTTAATATCTTATGCAATTTTCAAAGAACAACTTTTCCTTTTTATACAAGCTTTCGCTTTACATAAAAAAGACTTCCAAATCTCTTAGCCGTTAGGCTTTGATCTCTGGAAATTGAACAGAAGAAAGACCCAGTGGACACAGTGTCTTACAAGTAAAACTACTGTGTCATTTTCCTTAGAAAGGAGGTGATCCAGCCGCAGGTTCTCCTACGGCTACCTTGTTACGACTTCACCCCAATCATCGACCCCACCTTCGGCCGCTGGCTCCTTACGGTTACCTCACGGACTTCGGGTGTTGCCGACTCTCATGGTGTGACGGGCGGTGTGTACAAGGCCCGGGAACGTATTCACCGCGACATGCTGATTCGCGATTACTAGCAACTCCAACTTCATGTAGGCGAGTTTCAGCCTACAATCCGAACTGGGACGAGTTTTATAGATTTGCTCCACCTCACGGTCTTGCGTCTCGTTGTACTCGCCATTGTAGCACGTGTGTAGCCCTAGACATAAGGGGCATGATGATTTGACGTCATCCCCACCTTCCTCCTGGTTAACCCAGGCAGTCTTGCTAGAGTGCTCAACTAAATGGTAGCAACTAACAATAAGGGTTGCGCTCGTTGCGGGACTTAACCCAACATCTCACGACACGAGCTGACGACAACCATGCACCACCTGTCTTCCTGTCACCTCAAAGAGGTAACTTCCCCAGTTACGGGTAATTCAGGAGATGTCAAGTCTAGGTAAGGTTCTTCGCGTTGCTTCGAATTAAACCACATGCTCCGCTGCTTGTGCGGGCCCCCGTCAATTCCTTTGAGTTTTAATCTTGCGACCGTACTCCCCAGGCGGAATACTTAATGCGTTAGCGGCGGCACAGAGGTCATGACAACCCCTACACCTAGTATTCATCGTTTACGGCGTGGACTACCAGGGTATCTAATCCTGTTTGCTCCCCACGCTTTCATGCCTCAGCGTCAGTTACAGTCCAGAAAGTCGCCTTCGCCACTGATGTTCTTCCTAATCTCTACGCATTTCACCGCTACACTAGGAATTCCACTTTCCTCTCCTGCACTCTAGACTTCCAGTTTGAAATGCAGCACCCAAGTTGAGCTCGGGTATTTCACATCTCACTTAAAAATCCGCCTACACATCCTTTACGCCCAGTAAATCCGGACAACGCTTGCCACCTACGTATTACCGCGGCTGCTGGCACGTAGTTAGCCGTGGCTTGTTCTTTAGGTACCGTCATTATCGTCCCTAATCAAAGAGTTTTACAACCCGAAGGCCTTCATCACTCACGCGGCGTTGCTGCATCAGGGTTTCCCCCATTGTGCAATATTCCCCACTGCTGCCTCCCGTAGGAGTCTGGACCGTGTCTCAGTTCCAATGTGGCCGATCACCCTCTCAGGTCGGCTACGCATCGTCGCCTTGGTGAGCCGTTACCTCACCAACTAGCTAATGCGCCGCGGGCCCATCTTATAGCGGATTGCTCCTTTGATACATCTCTCATGCGAGAATTGCATTTTATGCGGTATTAATCTTCCTTTCGGAAGGCTATCCCCCTCTATAAGGCAGGTTGCCCACGTGTTACTCACCCGTCCGCCGCTAATCCACCCCGAAGGGCTTCATCGCTCGACTTGCATGTGTTAAGCACGCCGCCAGCGTTCGTCCTGAGCCAGGATCAAACTCTCAATTTAAATTGTTTGAGTTTAAATCTTGACTTTGGTTTTTATTTTAAAACCTCAGAATTTGTCTGGTCTTGTTCTTCTGTTCAATTTTCAAAGATCAATCATTTTTTCAACTTACTTACTGTCATCCGACAGCTTGTTTAGTATATCAGCTTCGAAACTCTTTGTCAACAACTTTTTTCATTGTTTATTGACATTCTTATTAGTGCTCGTTTCGACAAGGACTATTGTATCATGATTCAAAGAGAATTTTGCCTCAAATATACTCCTGTAGTGAATTTATTCTTTAAATACTCAATTTTCCTTCAAGTTAATAACTTTTTCATCTGTTGACATACTAGCCTCCGTTGTCGTTGTATACATGCTTAATTCCTAAATAAATGACTATAAATTCTCATATTATAGCTTGTATCTATTCACGAATACTGTTTTTTTACATACTTTATTATTAGGTCATAAAATCTATATAAGTAAAATCTATATGAGGTGAAATTTATGGGATACAAGAAAGATGTAGATAAAGATTGCTTTGATTACACTATTGAAGATTATGATTATGATGAAATGAATGATAGTGATTATACAATCAAAGGAAAAAAAGACTCTAGAGACAAAGATTGTGGCTGCTATGAATATAAAAAAGATAAAGACTATGAAGACAAAGATTATGACTGCTATGAATATAAAAAAAGTAAAGACTACAAAAAAGATAAAGACTATGAAGACTATGAAGACAATAAAGAATACGGAAAATATGAGGAATATGAAAAGTGTCATGAAAAACCTAAAAAGGACAAATGCAAAGGTGAAACCTGTTGCTATGGCCCTTACTATGAACCTTATTATGTAGTAAAGAAATGCTATAGAAAATATTATATAGTAAAACATTGTACTTGGCATAGAGTTCCTTGTTGCCCTAAACCAAGATGTAAATAGATATAATTATTTTTGTAGCTAAACAAATAGATAACTATAGCTATTTTCATAGTTAATCAAATAGCTACCAACTTTCTATATCCACAGCTTACTAGAGTTTAAGCATCTAGTAGACAAAATATATAATCCCCTAGCTAAATTTATAGCTAGGGGATTCAATATTTTTACCTATCTTATTTATACTCTACATTATATAATTTCTTAAGTTCATCAACTTTTTCAAGGAATTTATATTGTCTTCTATCTTGTAACATTTTTTCCTTTATAGCTACCTGAACTTCATCAAAATCTTGAATCATCTCTGGTTGGAAATCAGTAACTTTTATTAAGTGATATCCAAATTGAGTTTTAACTGGATCACTTAACTTATTTATAGGAAGAGTGAATGCAACTTCCTCAAACTCAGGAACCATTTGGCCTTTTTGGAATTGACCAAGATCTCCGCCTCTTTGATTTGATGGACAAGTTGAATATTTAGCTGCGGCATCTGCAAAAGAAAGACCAGCTTCTATCTCTGCTTTAATCTCTTGTGCTTTTTCTTCTGAATCAACTAATATATGACTTGCTGTAGCTAATTCTGGTTTTTTAAATAATTCTCTATTATTTTTATAGAAATCAGCTACATCTTGATCTGCTATTTCTACATCTTTTGTCACTTCATCTGCTGCTATTGGGAATAGCATTTGTCTTTTAGCACCTTCTAATTGTTCTAAAAATGCAGGACTTTCATCTAATTTAAGTTCTAAAGCATAGTTATAAAAAACTTCAACGCTTACTAATTCTTCTAATAATCTTGCTCTACCTTGTTCTGTATCATAATACATTCTTTGTTGGTCTGGCATTCTTACTATTAATTCATTAATATTTTGTTCTGTTATCTCTTTATTTTTTACCACTGCTAATACTTTATTATCCATAATTTTCTCCTTTAAAATTGGTAAATTATTCATCATTTTTAATTATATCTTAATAACAAATTAAGGTCAATGAACCTTTTGTTTACCTATGGCAATTTTTGTAACTGTAGGGCTATATATGTCTTTTGATATAACTTCTTTTGAAACTACTGCCCCATTGACAACCTTTTCAAGATAGGTTACAGATTTATATCCTGTCAATCCAGCTTGTAACTCTTTCTTCTCTCCTACTTCAAGCTTTTCGTCTTCGACTGTTTCAACTTTAGGTTGCATAGTTTCTATGACTTCACTACGAAGTCGATAGCTAGTATCAGTTTGCACAGCCTTTGAATTTGAATAAATATTAAAAGTAAGAATTCCTTCATTTGCAATACCTTCTATATATAGAGGATATTTTAGAGTGTTTTTAAATCTGTAATCCATATACCCATAAGACACTGCTGCGTCGGTTCCAACTGGTACATATGCCACAGTTAATGTATGATTTCGTCTTTCCGTAGACTTAATATTTAATTGTATGATGCTATTATATAAAGTCGTTGATACTTGACATATTCCCCCACCTATTTCTTCTTTAAGTTCATTTTCAACTATTACAGTAGCTGGTTTGTATCCTTTCTCAGCAGTTGTTTCACCTATAATTTTATTAAAACTAAATTCATCCCCAGGCATAACAACTTGTCCGTTTAAGCTTTCTGTAGCAATTTCTATATTTGTTGCTCGCCCTTCAGCATTTATTGAATAATTACTACTAAAAGAAGATATCTTTGTATCTATTATTTTTAAGTTTTCTTTTGTAATTGTAGGCTTAATTACATCAACCTTTGCTTCTATAAAAACTTCTTCACTTTTTATATTTTTTAAAGAATCTAATAGATCTTCTTTAAGCTTTTTTGTATCTACTCTATATCCATTTTCTTCTTCATTTACACTAACTCTTTCATTGACACTTGAAACTGTTGCATTCCTTGGATTTCGATTCACTTCACTAGCCAAAGAACTTATAAATCTATCTATCTTATCATAATCAAAATCATAATCTATATCATATTGATTCATGCTAGGTTTATTTATTTTAGAATACTTATCCATCATTTTCTGACTTTTACCATATTCATAAGCTTTTGCAACTGTATCTTCTAAATTATATTTGGGTTCAAAGTTAGATAATTGCGTATTCTTTATAACGTCCCCAAGCTTTATTTTAATCACACTCTGGGAAAAGGGTTCTGTATACTGTTCTTCCATAACTTTTATAGCCTCTTCTTTTGTCTTGCCACCTAAATTTATATCTTCAACATAAACACTGGGATAAATTTTGTCATTCCATCTCTCAACAGTACTTTTCACCTTCATAAAGAAAACCCCAGCTATAGATATTACACAAATACTAAGTATACTTAGTTTGATTATAAAGGTATTCTTATTTTTCCCCATGTTGTTCCTCTCCTTTCAATTAGAATGACTTGTGCTTTTGTAGATCTTAGGTTGAAATTTCCAGAGCATATCTATGGTTTAATTAATCTTTCTCTAGTTCTATCATTATACATTGTCCATGCAATTATACTATCTAAATAGAAAGGTATAGCAATATTTTTTATAATTAAAAATATTGCTTCTAAACTTCTTATCCATTTATGATTTTCTATAAATTTTATAGCTGTTTTTTATGAAAATATTCACTTGAAATTTGTAGATTTTATCTTTTCAAAAAAAATTTTTAAAGGTAATCGTTTTCTCTAAACCCTTGCTACATCTTTGCTCACATATGCTATTGACATCTATTATTGGATAATATACTATTAACTCAAGAGTAAAACTCTTGAACTCATATTCGTTTATAATTTTATTCGTAACTTTATTTCATGGGACTAGCTACCCCATATCGTACTCACTCATATCCCTTTTAAAAAGGGTAACCTTTAGTCGAAAACTAAAGGTTTTTTATTTTTTTGCAACTCCAAAACTTATAACTCTTAAAATCTAAAATATTCTATAGCTAGATTAGTAAAAATAAAAACCGCCGATAGTTATCAGCAGTTTTTATTATTCTCTATTCTATTAATAGCAGAAGAAAGAACATTAATACTATTAGTAAGACTTTCAAGTTTGCCTTCTATTCGTACTAGTAAATAGATAGAAATAGCTATGGGAAACCCTACATTTCCAATTAAATTAATAATATTGTCCATATTCAGGCACTCCTCTCACTACTTACATATATGCAAATAGCTAAGAATTACACCTATTCCTCTGAATACTCATCTATGATTTTTCTTGCTAATTTTTTTATTGCACTAGCTTGAGCTATTAAAGTCATAACTGTTAAAAAGACAACTATTCTTTCTGTTTCTTTTTCATTTAATTGGAATGGCTTTATTAACTCTTTTATCATAACTTCATCTACAAGTCCCTTTTCCTGCAAATCACTAAATGCATTTTTCTGTATCTCTGTAAATGATTTGTAAGCACTTTCCCAAGGGATTATATCATCAGTTCTATCATTAATATCATTAAATGCCAATCTAAATACTTTTTTAATCTCATCAGAAGTTAAAATTGGTCTCATGTGCCCTAAAAGCACTAGTTCAGTTAAATGAACCTTTGTATAACCTCTTTTCTTACCATCTTGAGGTTTTGATACAACTTCATTTTTAACATAATTTTGAACTATATTATTAGTAAAATCTTCACCTTCAAATCTATCATTTAGATAATCTACAACTTGTGATAAGAATAGATCATATTCCGGTAAATCACTAAAGGGTATTATATTGGAATCAATTACATTTTGGGATATACTCAATAAGTCATTTAAAATAGACTCCTTGTTTTCCATAACCTTCACCTCCAATGCTTTTATATCTTTAGAATTCCTTGATCAGTTCTTGAATTATTAGTACCGTCTAAAATTTCAGCTTTAGTAATAAATCAAGTTTTAGTTTTGGAAATCTTAAATTAATAATATTATACAGTGTTATTAACCATCTTACAAGTTAACCACAACACCTATGTGTATTTTGTTTGCATTTACATATATATAATTATGCACATATTTTCAATTATTATAAACATATACAAAAGCACTTAAATAACTTTACTTTATACACCTTTTAATGTAACTTTATTTTGTAATATAGTACCCTCTGCCAATCTAAGCTTTACTGCATTGGCACTTTCAACATAACATATCTCTTCCCCATTATTTAACCGTATTATACTTTCATCCATATACAAATCATCTATACAGTGTAGATTTACGTATGCAAAACACTTATCACCATCAACTAGTGGTTTTGTAGTTTTTATAGGAATCATAACAACTCCCTTTCTTACGTATATAGGTTTTAAATTTTTACCACCTATGAGCTCTGCGCTAAGTTTTCTTAACTTATTTATATCCGTAAGATTAATTGTACAAAAATCATCAATAACTTTTCTCATGGAATAGCGAGTTACAAAACAGCCTCCGGTCTTTAAATATATCTTTGTTACTTTTCCTATGTTGTCTTTATAATCTGGTACAAATGCACATGCATTAATTAACTTATCAATATATTCACATCTCATAATTCACTTCTCCCCCATTCACTATAAATTCTACCACCAAACACTTGTTCGCATCAAGATTTTTTACATTTTTTCCTTCGACTATTTTAGACTACGACCTTTTTGCAAACAAAATTTATAACTGTGCACAATCTATACGTTTTGGGGATAAACATAAAGTTATCCACAAGAACATGTGTATTACTCCACAATTTTGTGGATAAACTAAGGTCTTTTATCCTAGTTTTATCAATATCTCTCCCAGAAATTAAAAAAGTTATCCACATATACCAAATCGGCCATGTGGACAAACTGTTTAAACTTTTTGTTATTTTTTAGCAATTATCAACGAATTCTTTCGGAATTTATTGGTAAAATTTTTATTTTTACTCTCGCGCTACATGTGATGTATTTAAACTTTTTATTTAATTTCTACGTACTTATAACTAATTTTATGATCTCATTAACCTACTAATAAAAAATTGATTCTATCTATAAGTTCCATTGTTGAAATCAGATTAAATTTATAGCTTTTCTTTGCATGTAGCATCTATATAAAAGTTCTATATTCCTGAATAAGATTCTCCATAAAAATTTTAAAAGCATCTTCCTGATTATCATCATCTTTAAGAGATAGAGTAGCATAAACATCACAAAACGAAACAGCTATAATCATAGGTGCAATTTCTTTATACTTATTAAAGAAATCTTCTATAGCTTTTTTCTGTGACATCCCACCAGCCTTAAATATCCTAAGAGGATGCATATGCCCTTCTATTATAGTAGTAATAATTTCTATAGCTTCTTTAGGAAAGCCTAACTTTTTAAGTGCCTCTTCTGTTATCCTTGCTCCAAGTTCATTATGATTTGTAAAGGATACTTGCCCATTCTCTTTTTTATATGCTGCAAACTTTCCTATATCATGAAGAAACGCTGATATAGCTATGTAATCGTACAGTGAGAAATTTTGTACAAGTTTATCTATCAATACATCTTTTATACCATTTAAAGATAATCTGCCTGATATAAGGTCTTTAAAATTCCTATAAGTCATCTCCATATGTGTATAAGCATTTACTACATGATATTTGCATTTACCGATAGTTTTAGCTTCCTTTATATATGGAAAAATATTTTCAAG
Source organism: Clostridium cellulovorans 743B (assembly GCF_000145275.1). NCBI lineage: Bacteria > Bacillati > Bacillota > Clostridia > Eubacteriales > Clostridiaceae > Clostridium > Clostridium cellulovorans. Next base: position 188,071 of record NC_014393.1, on the reverse strand, counting down.
GATCTCATATCTATCTAAGAACTCAATGGCATTACCATATAAATCTTTACTAAAAAGCGATAGTAAAGCTTCATACAATTCATCTTTATCACTTTCATCGATCTTATCCTTATATAATCTTATATGTTCTTCAGTAAAACCACCTAAATGCATTCCATTTTCTAAAGATAACTTTATAGCAGTAATTATTCTTATCGGTGCCTTACTTATGCTCTCTTGCATCACTTCATTAACTAATTTACTTTTTATATCTCTGCGACCATTATAAGGATCAATCATTTTATTATCCTTTATATCTAACGCAATGGCATTTACAGTAAAGTCTACTCCCTGTAGATACTCCTCTATATTTTGGCCTTTATTAGTCCATATATACAGTTCTTCCGATTCTTTTGTTTTCTTATGGCCTCTTTGCTTATCTTTTAACTTATCAAACTTAAACTCGTGGGCTTCTAGATATTTTATAAGACAAGCTTCATTACCATCAACAACTATGTCAAGTGTTTTTGGCTCTTTGGAGGAATCCTTAAGCTTATCTCTAACATATTCACCAACTATATATATTTTATCTTCTTTATTCTTCATATAACTTTTTAAAAGCTGTATAGTTTCCTTCATAACTTCACCTTCTATACTTGTTTATTTAAGCTAACTTCTCGTTTAAATTCAATTGGGGTACTAGTTTAAATCCCTTATTTTTAGTTAATACTGTTAATATTGAAAATATATTCTTATTCATTTAATAATTCATTGCTTTTATTCCTAATATATTATGCCATAGTATTATGCTGAATTACTACATAATATAAATCCACGCTAAGGAAATTGATAAAATTTATATATTTTTTTATTTTACTTGCAAATGGTTTGCATTTACATGTTTTTTTGAGCATAATATTAATTATGAATAGCAAATTGTATTTGTTCATTTTTATTTCATTTTAAGCAACTTTGTGCATAGTTAATAGTCTAAAGGAGTGATACTGTGATAGAAATCAAAAGCTTGTCCTTTTCTTATAATAATAAAGCACCCTATATAGTTAATGATGTATCACTAAAAATTAATAAAGGTGAATATGTATCTATTATAGGTGAGAATGGATGTGGGAAAAGTACACTAATAAAACTTCTTCTTGGAATAGTGAAACATTCCAAAGGTTCTGTAGCTATAAATAGTCCTAAAATAGGTTATGTTCCTCAGCGACTAGACAGTAATAGTAGTTTTCCAATTACAGTGAATGAAGCTCTCCAAAGCCATCTCAAGGCTTTAAAGCTTAAAGATAAGTCTCTTGTAGATAATATTCTAGATTCACTTGGTATGAAAAAATATAAACATAGACTAATAGGTAGCTTATCTGGTGGACAACAACAGAAAATTTTTATAGCTCGTGCCCTATTAGGTGAACCTGAAGTACTTATATTAGATGAACCATCTAATAATATAGATGTAAAAAGCCAAGAAGAAATATATGGAATAATCAAAGACTTAAACTTAACAAAGGGTGTTACCGTTGTGTCTGTTGAACACAATCTTAAAGCAGCCAGAGACAACTCAACTCATATTTTTGAGATGACAAACAATACTACAAAACTATTTGATGTAGAAAAATACATTGCATTTAGTGATCTATGTGAATAGGGGGTACCAATGTTACAATACGAGTTTATGCGAAATGCCCTATTAGGTGCGTTATTTATATCAATTCTTTGCCCTACTGTGGGTATTTTTTTAGTTTTAAAAAGATATTCTATGATGGGAGACACCTTAGCTCATAATTCCTTTGCTGGCATAGCCTTAGGTCTTATGATTGGTGCTAATCCACTTTTATCAGCTTTTGTAGTAACTTCAGTTGCTGGACTTCTTATAGAATTTCTTAGGAAATACTTAAACAAATATGCTGACCTTATAATGTCCATTGTTTTAACTCTCGGTATTGGAATTGGAATTACATTGATTAGTACAGGAAAAGCTTCTGGAAATATAAATTCTTATCTCTTTGGTAGTATGCTTACTGTAACTAAAGGTGAATTAAAGACAATGGCTATTTTAGGAATTATAACAGCAATTACTTTGATATTTATATTCAATGATTTAGTATATATAACCTTTGACGAAGAGGGCGCAAAAATCGCTGGAATAAAGGTAAAGTTAATAAATTATATCTTTATCCTTCTTGTAAGTGCTACTATAGCTGTTTCTGTAAAGATAGTAGGAATATTGGTTATCTCCTCAATGATAACTCTTCCTGTAGCTACTGCCTTACAATTTAAAAAAGGTTTTAAGGCTACTATGATTATAGGAATCTTCACTGGCATCATAGACATTATGCTAGGATTAATTTCTTCCTATTATTTAGATGCTGCACCTGGAGGACTTATCGCCTTAACTTCCGTAATTGTTTTATTATCAGTTATAGTCTTAAGAAGATTACTTTCAAACATCTCTGCTTTAAGAAATTAGTCTCATAAACTACTGAATTCTGTAGGATTTATAATATGAAATTTAACTTACTTTTACATGAGAAACTAGTAAATGAAAGCTTTTAAATAAATATATAAGATGTTTTTAGACATTAATACCATAAAGCTGCTATTAATTATAGTAGCTTTATTTATTTTTTGATGTATAAGCTAATGATGTACATGGAAACCCTATAAATAGTATTGTTTTTGTCACTGAATTGACACAATATTATACTAAGATATAACTATAGAATATTAATATAACTTGGGAGGTATATTATATTATGGATAACAATTTTAATAAAGAAAATGAATTAAATCAAAACAATAATACTGTTGATTCTAATGACATTAATACAATAAATGGACAAAACAATGAAAGTTCTTATACAAACAATACTGATAATACTGCCCCTATAAATTTTACAATGACTTCATCAGATTCAGAGACTTCAAATGACACTTCGGATTTTACATCAGTATTACCTGAAACAAGCCCTGCAAGTACTGAAAACCAATTTAATGAGCCAATTAAAAAGAAACGCACTGGCTTTACTGGTGGAAAATTTGCTCTGGGAGTAATCTCAGTAATAACAATTTCCGTTTTAAGTGGAGTTCTTGGTGGAGTTATAACTCATAAATATATAGGAACTAAGCCAATAACCCAAACTGCTACAGCTCCAATAAATTATTCTAATTATGCACCTATGAATGAAGCTGTAACTGGAGGTATGCCTGTACCTCAGATAGTCGAAACTGTTAAAGCAGGGGTTGTTGCGGTCTCATCTAAAACTGTAAATCAATTAGGTCAACAAGGTGAAAGCGTAGGATCTGGCTTTATCTTTAGCAAAGACGGTTATATAATGACTAATTACCATGTTATCGAGGGAGCTTCAGAAGTTACTATATTATTTAATGATAATTCGCAAGCAAAAGGTAAGGTAGTAAACTATGATGCAAACTTAGATTTAGCAGTAATCAAGGTAACTGATAATAAAGAAATGCCTGCTGTATTAGAGTTAGGTGACTCTTCTAAACTTGTTACAGGCCAACCAGTAGTTGCTATAGGTAATCCTTTAGGCACAGAGTTCTTAGGTACTGTGACTACAGGTATAATTAGTTCTACTAATAGAGATGTGAACGGTAATTCATTCCTTCAAACAGATGCTGCTATAAATGCTGGTAACAGTGGTGGTCCTCTTTTAAATGATCAAGGTCAAGTAATAGGAATAAACACACTTAAAATGAGTGGTAGTTCTGAATCTTCTAGTACTGCTTCTGTAGAAGGTATGGGCTTCTCTATACCTATAAATGTAGCTAAAGAAAAAATAGATGCCTTAATAAAGCCTGCACTAGTATTAGGTATTTCTTGCAAAAACATCACTAGTGATGTTGCTGAATATTATAGTATTCCTGAAGGAGTAGCAATTATGTCAATTACAGAGTTCAGTGCCGCTGAAAAGGCTGGGCTACTACTTAATGACATAATAACAGAAATGGATGGTAAGCCAGTTAAAACAGTAGCAGACATAAATACTATAAAGAATTCTCACGTATCTGGAGATACTATCAAATTTAAAGTATATAGAGATAAAAAGTATTTAGATATTAATGTAACACTTAGCTAATTATCTCTTAACAAAAGGTTGTCAGACTTGGCAACCTTTTTTTGTGTTATTTAGTACAAATCGCTATATATCTCTAAATATAAAACTTATCACCTAGAATTTAATGATACACAATATGAAAAAGAGGCTGTTAACGAGAGTCTATAAAGTTGCTTATTAATGCATCCTATAGACTTTTTTCACAGTCTCTTAAAAATCTACATTACTTTTATCAACACAGTACCAATTAGATATGAAAATATTATTAAAGCTTATCTACATACTATTTTATAGCTACTTAAGTGGAAGAATAAAATAAAACCTAACACCAGTTTCAGTATTTTCTACACCATAGCTGCCCTTATGTAGTTTTATAATATTGTTTACTATAGCTAAACCTAAGCCTGTTCCACCTAATTTTCTTTCTCTTGCTTTATCTACCTTATAAAACTTACTCCAAATTTTTGATTGTTCTTCCTCTGGGATCTTTTCTCCAGTATTCTCTATGGAAACATATACCTTATCATCATAGTTATTCGTATATACCGTTATAGTTCCATTATCGTCGCAGTGACGTGTTGCATTACTTAATAGGTTAGTTATTATCTCGTTGATTCTAAACTTTTCTCCAAAGGCATTATGGCCCTCATATTGCCTATTGATACTTATATTCTTTTTCTCTAATTCATTTTGAAATTTTCTAATCTCCAGTTCAATCATTTCTTGTATATTGAAAGAAACTTTATCTAATTCAATTGTTTCATTCTCAAGTCTTGATAGTTCTAGCATGCCTTCGACTAATTTAGCCATCTTTTCTGATTCATCGATTATTATATCTAATGATTCTTCAAGTTCCTCACCTTCGAAGACATCATCTTTTATACCTTCTGCATACCCTTTTATCAAAGTTATAGGGGTTTTTAATTCATGAGATGCCGCAGCAATAAAATCCTTTCTCATTTCCTCTAACCTTTTTCCCTTTTCTATATCTTCCTTAAGCTTAATATTTGCAGCAGTAAGCGAAGACAGTGCATTATTTAAATTATTCGAAAGAATATTTAAACTTAATGCGACGCTACCTATTTCATCTTCCCTATCAATTTCAAATGGCTCAGAGAAATCTAAGTCTGCCATTTTCATAGCTCCTTCATTTATCTTCTTTAAAGGCTTTGTTACAGCCCTTACAAAGAATACAGTAATTAAAAACACCACAAAGACGGATAATATAATAAAATATTTATAAACTGAACTCATTACATCTATAGCATCATTTATTGGTTGCAATGATGTGTATCCAATAATTACAGCTTTCCTAGTTTCATTGCATTCCATACTCACTACGCACTTTAGGTTTTTATCTAAAAATGTAATTGTCTCACCTGAATATAAACGATTTAGCTTATCCTCATCTAATATCGGTGACGCTATTATAGCATCTATATCCTGTTCCCTTCTATCGCCAGTCTCATCAGAGGATGGTATAATTGTCTCGCTTCTTACATTTTCCCATCCCATTGCAGTGGGTATTCTCCTAATAGGAAATTGATTATTGCTAAGAAGTACAACTAATTTAATATTCCCCTCTTGTTCAAGTTTTTTTATCTTAAAATATACTTCTGTACCCTCTACTATCCCCTCAAATTCCTCTTTGAAAGTGCTTACAGTTTTCGTAACAGAATCTCTTTTTACATCTTTATACATTCTTTCTAAGAAAGTTTTTTGAAATACAATAGTAAAAGTTAAAAATAACATAAAAAAAATCGATGTTATTATGAACAATTTAGTTGCTATCTTCATACTTTTAAATCTCATAACTATATACACCAACCTATAAAAATAATCATTAATCACATATACATATATATTTTACCATATAAAAAAGAAAATAATTAGCTTTCTCTTTATCTCTTATATATACTAAGAAAACGACATACATTTTATATACTAAATTATACATTTGTGTAGAAAATTTATTTTAAGTCATATTTATTATAAATATTCACAAATTTCTTTCATTTTCTGTAATTATTTCAAATTCACTGTTGACAATTTGCAATAAATGGTTATAAAATAGTAAATAAAGAAAGTTTGGTCGACAAAATTCATTTTAAATAATATTTTCTAAAAAAGCATTGACTTATACTGTAATTTTTGTTACTATTTCATAGTACGATTTGTCGAGATATGTAAAGAGGAGGACTTACCAATGAAATCAACAGGTGTAGTTAGAAGAGTAGACGAACTAGGAAGAATAGTTATTCCAATCGAATTAAGAAGAACTTTAGACATAGCAGAAAAAGATGCGTTAGAAATATACGTAGATGGTGAAGAAATAATATTAAAGAAATATGAACCAGCTTGTATATTCTGTGGAGATGCAAGAAACGTTGAAAATTACAAAGGTAAAAATATTTGCCATAATTGTTTAGAAGAATTAAAGAAATAATTCTCTAACAAATAAAAGGCTGTGTAGCAATACACAGCCTTTTATTTATATGAAAATATTGATAATGACATCTATAATTGTATGCTGTATAAGTTCACCATTTAGCCACCTTAGTTAGTTCAAATCTCCCTTTTCACTATAAATACTATGTGATGTTACCCATTAGTGATGATGGTTACAATTAAAAGCTCAGAACTCCAGCTGTATTTGTTCTTATGCCAATACATCCTTTAATAATTATACAGAAAAAAACGTATACGAAAACAAGCACCATGTCTATGGTGCTTGTACATTTTTAACCTATAATTCTTCTAGCAGCAGAGAATTCACTGTTATTACTCAAATATGCGTTTTGAAGTTTTTTTCCTGTCTCTGGAGAATGAACATACATTCCATCTCCAATATACATACCAACGTGATGTGGTGCATATGGATCACCAAAGAATACTAAATCCCCTGGTCTTAAGCTAGCAATATTTGGTTCAACAGGTTGTCCATCTTTTATTTGAGTATATGTTGTTCTAGTTATATTATACCCACATTGCCTATATACATATTGTACGAACCCTGAGCAATCAAATCCTTCCTCTGTCGTACCAGCATCTGCATAATAAATACCTTTTTCTCTAAGTCTTTCTGCTTCTCTTAGTAAAGCTCCTACATCGCCAGAATATAAAATTTCACCTCTTGATGGTTCAACAGATACACCAGCCCCAGTTGTGCTGCTATTACCAGTTCCTTGTGTTAACTTTTGTTCCATTTCATCATATTCTGCTTTAATAATTGCATATGCACCTTCACTAGAATTTAATAGTGCTTGTACCTCTGCACGTTGAGCTTCAGCTTGAGCCAATAATGGTTGTTGCTTCGCTTTTTCTGCATTCACTTGGTCTATTGATTGTTGTTGTTGTTGTTGTAAATCAACAAGCTCTTTTTTCTTTGTCTCTAAATCTTCACTCTTATCTTTAAGTTCTTGCTTTTGCGCTTCTAAATCTGCAAGTAGCTTTTTATCGTGATCAGCAATCTTCTTAGCGCCTTCAATTTTTCCTATTAATTCACCTAAGTTTTTAGAGTCAAATAAAATTTCGATGATATTTTGACCCCCACGCTTGTACAAAGCTTTCATTCTTTCTTCAAAACGCTTTTGGTTTTCATCGACTTCCTGTTGCTTAGCTTTAATATCTTCCTCTGTTTTCTTTATATCCGCTTCTGTATTTCCTATATTTTCAGTTGTTTCTTGTTTTTTAATAACTAGATCAGTAATTTTCTGATCATATTTTTGAATCTCAGTTGTTATTTCCGCAACTTTTTTCTCAGCAGCTTCAACCTTCGCTCTTGCTTCATCAACTTGTGCTTGGCTAGCTTGTACCTCTGCTTCAGTTGGGACAGCATATGTACTAACTGATGGTAATGTTATGCTTATAACTAAACCAACAGCCACTAATAATTGTGCAATGCGCTTATTCATATTCTCGTTCTCCCCTCACTCTTCCGTATAACTTTTTCTCAAACCTTATTTTTTCGTAACTTTAGCTTATTTTATTATAGCAGATTTAAAATTTTATGACAACGGATACATAAGTCTCTAATAGGATTACGCCGGATTATCTTATAATTCTACTTAAATACTCCTTTTTTTTGCTTTATTCTACCCAATTTCCACAACCCCGCTAAAACAAAGGCCTCATCCGCCATATTTAATCTATATCTATTGAATATTTGTAGACATCATTCTTCGCCATACCCCTTGCCTTAGCAACAAGCTTTATAGCCTCTTTTTTACTATGACCTTGCTTCATCTCCATGACAATATGATCCTCTATGGTCATATGTTCCCAAGTAGCTCTTTCTTCCCTATCTATCTCTTCTAAGGTCTTTCCTTCTAAAACTAATACAAATTCCCCTTTTGGAGAATTCTCATTAAAGAATTCATAGGCTTCTTCTACAGTTCCTCTAAAGATACTTTCATATAGCTTAGTTATTTCTCTACATATAGCTATTCTACGGTTTCCTAATCTATCTTTGATATATTGAAGTGTTTGCACTATTCTATATGGAGATTCATAAAAAATTAAAGTATCCTTATAATTCTCTATATCAGCAAATAATGCTTCTCTTTCTTTATTCTCCCTTGGGAAAAATCCTCTAAAGGTAAAGCTTGTTGTATCTAATGCTGAATAAACCAAGGCTGTTATAACCGCTGTAGCTCCTGGAATAACCTCAAAAGGCACATCTTCAGCCACTGCTCTTTCAATCAAGATAGAGCCTGGGTCTGAAATCCCTGGCATTCCTGCATCACTAACCAATGCTATATTCTTACCTTCTTTAACAAGTTCTAATATGTCAGCACTTTTATCCTTCTCATTATACTTATGATAACTAATCAAAGGCTTTTTAATCTCAAAATGATTTAAAAGCTTAAGAGTCACCCTAGTATCCTCTGCTGCAACCATATCGCACTCCTTTAAGGTATCCAATGCTCTTATGGTTATATCTCTTAAATTTCCAATAGGGGTTCCTACTATATATAACTTACCACTCATACTTTAATCCTACCTTAAAAATCTATTATTTCTACTCGAATATTATGATTTTTTTCTTATATAATTTTCACTTATGATTTTATATAACTTTCGCTTATAAACCACCAGTATTACCTACCATATATCTCATCTATTTCTCTAGTGTAGCTTCCATCTTCCTCATGGACATATAAAGGTGTATCCCACTTTAAGAATGCACCACCAAATTTCTGTCCTTCCACTAACACTATATTAGGAGCTTTCCCAACTGAAGGATGAACCATTCTAACTCTCTTTGGTTCTATATTATGTTTTCTCATTAGACAGAATATATCTGCAAGCCTATCTGGTCTATGAACCATGTATAGTCTTCCATTATCCTTTAAAACTGCCTTAGAGGCGATTATAACGTCTTCTAATGTACAAAGGATCTCATGCCTAGCAATAGCATTCTTATCATTAGGATTAATTAACCCCGAGTTTTGGAGCTTATACGGTGGATTAACTGTTACCACATCTACTAACCCTAAGGTTTTTAAAAAAGCTAAGTCCTTTAAGTCCCTACAATGAAAACTTACTCGCTCTTGCAACTTATTATATTCCACAGTCCTATCTGCCATTTCAACGAATTCATCTTGAATCTCAATTCCTACTATAGAATTGCTCTCTGTTTTTCCTGCTAGTATAAAAGGAATTATCCCAGTACCCGTACATAAATCTATAACTCTATGACTTCTTTTAACATTAGCAAAGTTTGCAAGCAATACTGCATCTACACCGAATCTAAATGCGTCCTTCTTCTGTATTACTTGTATATCCTTTAATTGCAAATCATCCAAAGTCTCATCAGCTTTCAAAAAATCCATATTTATTACCTCTCACGTTTCATCTCATCACTTGTATTATTCTAACACAAAGTTTTTTTAATTGCATTAGAGTATAGACAGCAAAAAACCCAGTACTTTCAGAACAATTAATTTCTCAAAATACTAGGCCTTTTATAATTTATGTGCTTTATCTATGCATACTTACTTTTTCTCTTATGAAAAATTCTTTCAATAGGCACTACTGAAATAATAACTATGGATATTATCATTTCTGGAACTAAATAGGTTCCATTATATAATATTGAATATATATATGGATTCATATCTCCCGCGTATTCTGCAAAGAATATAACTCCTGATAAGAAGTGGAATATAAATCGGCCTACAACAGCTGCTACAATTCCTAACTGCTTATTCTTAAAATAACCAGCTATACCTAAAATCATAAACGGCAATATGTAATCAAATAAAACTTGTACAGGATGCAGTATATATGGATCTATAACTAAGTTTACAAGGCCTAAAACCAAACCTGCTATAAAACCAACCTCTGACCCGTAAGCGAAAGCTAATATCAATATAGGAATCATGCTTCCTAAGGTTACACTACCTCCCATAGGTAACTTATAAATCTTAATAAATGAAAGGATTGCAGATAAAGCTACTGCCACCGCTACATATGTAATAACCTTAGAATCAAATTTAACCTTTCTTACCTTAGTAAGTAAAACAATAAGAACAATTATTCCTAATAACGTAATTAAAACCACAGGGGACTTTGCAATTAACTTAAGATTTTCTATAATCTTGCCTGGATCCTCTATGATATCTTGCAACGTCTTTGAGATTTCAAAAAAACCTAAAACATTCAACATCTCCATAACTACTTCCTCCTTTTTATATATAGTTATAAGAGCATTCAAACCCTTACACTAATTTAATTTGTATTTTAAACATAAAAAAACTACGTCCATAGGATAACGTAGCTACTAGGCAAATATAGCTTTCCTACGCTGGTACTAACCAGATCAGGTATAAGGGTTAATGATAAATCATTTCTCAGCCAAAGGCACCCCTAGCGTTAATTTATTATATTATGTTTATTATTATCATTGTATTCCATGGCATCTCTATAGTCAACATATATCACCTTGTAAAAAATTCTATAATTTTCACTCTAATAATCATACTTATTACAAATTTAATATATGGTTTCTAATTATACCCCTGAATTAAATGAACATACCACTTATGGAATTAATCTAGGCTTTTAATTGGAACTTTATATATAAGTCCTAATAATACTTCTACATAAAATCCATATAACCTATAAAAAAGCTGCATTAGCTTCAGTAAGACGTATATGTATTTAATTTAGACAACTTCTTAGATAACTTGAAAACCGATTGTAAATACCTATTCCTATAGGTAAATAAAGTTAAAAATATAGAGCTTGTACAAAAAAAGACCACTAAAAAGTGATCTTTTCATGTAAATATTAGCCTTGAACTGGAGCTCCAACTGGGCAAACATTTGCACAGTTTCCGCAATCGATACAAGAACTATCGTTGATTTCGTATTGTGCATCACCTTGGTTTATAGCACTAACTGGACATTCAGAAGCACATGCTCCACAGCTGATACATGAATCATTAATTACGTATGCCATTATAAAATACACCTCCTTGATAATTGGGTTACTTTCTAACTAATACAAGAACTATTTTAACATAGTTCGAGAATAATTCAACATTTTTTATATCACAATATAACCAGCATTTTCTATACTTTCAATTATTTCATCTATAGATGTGAAGTATTGATCATATACGATATTAACATCCCCAGTACTTTTGGATATCTGACATGCCATAATACCTTCGTTAGAAATTATGGCACTTTTTACAGCATTGATATCCTTTGAGGTATTTAAATTACTAATTTTTAATACTGCCTTCACATTGCTTCCCCCTAGTCAGTCTTAAATAATTCTTTAATAACTTTTACATCGGCGGCATCTTCAACTTCAAGCTTAATATCCTTCTCGTCAACAGTTCCTTCATAAGAGCCTGATATAAGTTTCAATCCTACAATAGGAGCCTCTAAAAGATACCATTCACCTTCTGGTGGTGTTACCTTTATTGTAACCTTCTCTTTAACTATACTGCTTGAAATTATCTCACCTCTACCTTCAGCAGTCTCAACTATAGATCCAACTGTTGGCATTATCCTTCTTGTCTTTTCATATGTTTCTTGCTCATAATTTAAACAACACATAAGTCTTCCACATATTCCTGATATTTTAGATGGATTCAGCGATAAATTCTGCTCCTTTGCCATTTTTATAGATACTGGCGCAAAATCTCCAAGGAAAGTTGTACAACAAAGAGGTCTGCCACAAGGTCCAACCCCTCCAAGCATTTTAGCTTCATCCCTTACTCCAATTTGTCTAAGTTCTATTCTAGTCCTAAAAATCGTAGCAAGATCTTTTACTAATTCTCTAAAGTCAACTCTTCCTTCAGCAGTAAAATAGAATATTATTTTATTATTATCGAAAGTATACTCTACATCTATAAGCTTCATAACTAATTCATGCTTATCTATTTTTTCTAAGCATATACCAAAAGCTTCTTCCTCTGCTTTCTTATTTTCTTCATATTTTATAACGTCCTCTGGTGTAGCCACTCTAACTACTGATTTCAAAGGACTAATTATATCTTCCTCACTAACTTCTCTATGTCCTATTATACAATTTCCAAACTCAAGGCCACGAGCTGTTTCAACTATTACATCATCCCCCTCTTTTATATCAAGATCCCCGGGGGAGAAATAGTAAACTTTTCCTGCCTTTTTAAAGCGGACTCCCACTACTTCAATCATGTTAAACCTCCTGAAATTTCAAAAGCATCATATCAAAGGTCACTGATGGATTAACATTGCTCTGCATATTATCCTTTACGTAACTTATGGTATCAATGATTTTGTTTAACTTGTTATATGAAAAACTATCTGTAATTATTTTTATTTCATCTATCTTATCAATATTAATAATATATTGCTCATCTCCAGTTTCTTTATATATCAAAGCATCTCTAACATATGAAATAAACGAACTTAAAACATCTTGCCAATAATTCTTATACTTCATAAGCTGTTCTTCATACTTTAATAATTCGTAAACCTCTTTCCCTGTTATAGAAATTAGTATTTCCATGGTAATATTGCGTATATTTCTAAAGGCATCGTCAGTAAAATATTTTTCTACACGACCAGGTATACCATCACTAAAGGCAATAAGCGGTTTCATCTCCTCTGCTTTGATATTTTTATAATTCTTACTTAGAAACAGCTTCATCTCTTCATAGGATAATCTTCTCAATCTATGAATTTGACATCTAGATTTTATAGTATCCAAAATCTTTTCTAAGTTCTCGCATAGTAAAAAGATAAATACCCCCTTGGGTGGCTCTTCTATAGTTTTTAGAAAAGCATTTTGTCCTTGAACAGTGATTTTCTCAGCATTATATATAATAATAACCTTTTTATCACCTTCAAAAGGCTTTTTATTGGTCTCTTCTATAAGTACTCTTATATCATCAACACCAATTGAAGCTTTAGAGGTCTTAAATTCAATTATATCTGCATAATTCTGATAAATAGACTTTGATAGAATTTTGATAGCTGCACTTTTTGCCATCAAACTCTTACCACTTCCATCCTCACCAGCGATTATGTGTGCATGAGCAAATGTTTTTGCTTCTAAGTTTTTGACAAACTGTTTTTTTACCTCTTCATTACCAATGATATTGCTAAATTCCATCTCATTCTCCTAATTTCCTGTAAGCATATTGGTTTTATAACCTCTATGCTTACAGAAACTTTTCACAAATAAATCTCTTAAAATTAATTAAGGCCTCTGAGATTATATAAAATTCCTTAATTAGAACTATACTTTAACTTCTCTATATAAAGCCCAAGAGCTACACTCTTACAAACTTATCTACATCCACAACAAATATATTTGCTCCACCGACTTCAATTTCCACAGGGATTGCAAGAAATGGAGAAGAAGTTCCCCCACTTGATGACGGTGCACTGACTACTGCATTACGCTGCTGACATTCTTCTTTAATTATAGATATAACCTCATCTACCATCTCTTCCTCGACACCAATTAACAACGTAGTGTTGCCTGACCTTAAAAACCCTCCAGTAGTTGCAAGTTTTGTGACCCTATAGTTTGCATCGGTCAATTCTTCTACAACATCTGTAACATCCTCATCCTGAACAATTGCTAATACTAATTTCATACTAATTACCTCCTATATGATTTAAATTTATACTTAAGGTGCATCAATATAATATAGATTTAACATTGAAAAACTTTTTCTTTAAGCCCCATATTACTAAAAAAGCATATGTTGTCTTTCAGCTATAGTTTATCTTTACATCAGTATTTAGATACTACATTTATTATAAAAACCTTGGATTTTACTATACATCTTAATTTTATCATAACTTATAACTAGATTAAACCTAGATTCAACAACTAAATATTAAGTTCTGCTATTGTTTTCACTATATCTTTATGTATTTCTTCTACAGCCTTTGTTCCATCTATTATTACGACATTTTTCATGGTTTTTACAATTTGCTGATAACCATTGAAAACTTTGTTGTGGAATTCGTCACCACCATTTTCTAACCTATCAAGTTTTTTCTGTTTTCGCTTTCTCTCTATACCTAATTCATAAGGAATATCAATCATTATAGTTAAATCAGCTTTAAGCCCATTTAATGCAAATTCATTTATGTTTAGCACCTGATTTACTCCAAGCTCCCTTGCATAACCTTGGTACACAAGAGATGAGTGTACAAACCTATCGCATAATACAATCTTCCCTTCATATATTGCTGGCTTTAACACCTGCTCAACCAATTGGGCTCTAGATGCAGCATAAAGTAATGCTTCGCAAATTCCATTCATCTCTTCATTATCATTATCAAGAATAAGTTCTCGGATTTTTTCACTTATCTTTGTCCCACCAGGTTCTCTAGTGGTCACAACTTCATAGCCTCTATCATTGAAATATTTCTTCAACAGTTCAATTTGCGTAGACTTTCCAGATCCATCTGGACCTTCTATTGTTATTAGATATCCTCTATTATTTCTATTGTTTCCCTCCATAATAAACCTAATCGTCGTCAAAACTTCATAAACTTTATAACACTTATTTTGACAGACTTCCTCCCATCTTTATTTAATCAATAGTTCTTTGAGTCTTTACTTTGTAACCTATGCAATATTTCCCCTATTTTTAATAACCTTCTTCTATATATGGTTCCACGCTGAAATTCTAATTTCCTCAGATGATTTATTGGGGAGATTTGCAACTTTAATACTTCTGATTAATTCCTCAGAAAAAAACAAAGCTTATGGGCGAATCAAGCTTTGATTATGAATCCTATATAGATTTCCATAGCTTAAAATTACTTCCTTGCTTCTTTATCGTAGCAGCAAATAGATCTCTCTACCTATTTCCTTATCGTAGCAATAAAAATATTTTTAGTTATGGCTGTGGAAACCTATGCAAATCTGCTACATATACCTTGTTATCCGTAACACCTAAAATTTGTTGCTTATTTTTCAAGGCCTTTTCTATTACTTCTATTATTGCCTTTGTAATCCTCTCACCAATGGCAACTAGCGGCACACCTGGTGGATACGGTACTATAGCTTTTAACGCAACCTTATTTTCACATTTCTTATAATCTATATATTCCCCTTTAAGTTCAATAGCTTCATAAGGACAAATTACTTGTTGCCCTTTTGGCATAGATATATGTTTAATAGAATCTTCATCTTGAAGTTCTAACATATCGCAAGCTTTGATAACCTGATATAAACTTTCGAATTCTTCTCTTCTGGTAAAAGTTGAAAATAAAAGCACAACACTTCTGTCATCACTCATTTCTCCCTGTATCTTATTTGTTCTTAGATATTCAAGAAGTTTATGCCCACTATAACCATTATCTAGCGTTATAACAAACCTAGTTTCATCTATATCATAGGCTTTCCCTGAAATATGTTTCCTCTCCAGAATACTGAACTTAGGAATTTCACTTATTTTTTCTCTATATTCTCTACACAATCCTAAAAGCATTCCATAGTCTTCATTTCCATAAGCTTCTAAGTAATACCTACTATAGTCTAAAGAACACATTATTAAATACGATGGGCTTGTAGTAGTAAACGCACTTATATAAAAACTACATTTATCTTCTAACATTTTATTATTTATATGTATATATGATCCCTGGGTCAATGCTGGCAAAGTCTTATGCGCACTAGTTACAACTACGTCTGCTCCTAATTTAACTGCACTCTGTGGTATATCCTCATGGATACCAAAATGAGCTCCATGAGCACTATCTACAAGAACTACCATATTTCTTTCATGACAAATTTTTATTATCTTCTTCAAATCACAGCATACCCCATAATAGTTTGGATAGGTTAATATAATTCCCTTAGCATCAGGATTATTATTTAAAACATGAAAAAAATCCTCTTCATTTATAGATAGAGGAGTACCTAATGACTCTATAAAACTATTCTCTATATATATAGGATTTAACTTTCTTAGGATGATTGCATTTAGTACAGAACGATGGCAGTTTCTTTCAACTATAACTTTATCATTCTCTTCGAAGGCCGAAAAAATCATTGCAAGATTGCCACTGGTACTCCCATTAACAAGAAACTTACTTTTATAACTTCCATAAAACTTTGTTAAAAGGTTTTCCGCTTCCTTTATTATCCCTTGTGGATTATGATAATTATCTAAAGGCTCAACCTCTGTTATATCACTTTGTATAAAGCAATTAAAAAGCTTTTCTCCAAGGGAATCTCTTGTAAATCCAAAGCCTTTCTTATGTCCTGGCATACAAAATAGAATGTTATCCTCTTCATAATAACTTAAAACCTCTTCGACTATAGGCGATTTTGACAATTAATACTCTCTCCTTTAGTGTCTAATTTATTAATTCTGCTCTTTTTTAAAACATCAATAAAATAGTTGTAAAAATCCGTATCTATATTAGAGTTTACCATTCTTTCTTCACATTTTAAACATATAAATCTGCTATTTACTATTATCCCCTCTTGAATTGATTTACCACATACAATACACTTCATAGCAATTCTCCTTATATATAACTTTAAGATCATCAGGATTTTCTGCTTCAGTTTTAAAATCTTTTCATCTAAAGTTTTTAATTTTCAAATTTTTTTATTTAAAGTTTTTTGACTTAAAATTCTTTAGTTTATAATTCTTTCATCTAAAATTCTTTAACATTAGAATTCTTGCATATTAGGATTCTAACATCAAAACTCTTCAATATTAGAATTCTTTAATCAATTAGGTTCTTCACTAAATAAAATTTCATCATATATGAAAATTTTATTTTATCTAATTATGGACTCCTAATATATATTTTATTCACTGTCTCTAACTTTGGCTTATAATATAAAAAAAGTAGGGAAAAATAATTTTACAACATTTTTTTAATTGGAGGAGTCATTATGAAACAAGAGATGATAACCTACTTATCAACTGTAAAGGATGAACTTTTGAAATTTTCTCACACCTTACATAATTGCTGTGAGGAAAGTTATCATGAATGCAATAATGCCAAGCTTATAAGTAAATTCCTTGCTATGAACAACTTTAATATAACAGAAAATTATTTAGATATAAAAACTTCATTCTTTGCACAAAAAGGAGATGGGCATCCAAAAATATGTTTTTTATGCGAATATGACTCTGATTCAAATGTAGGTGATATTCTAGCGACAAATTTAAGAACTACAATGTCTGTAGGTGCTGCTATAGCCATAGGAAATTCCATTGACAAAATAGGTGGCTCTGTAATAGTAATAGGCTGTCCTGGCGAACTTAAAGGTGGCTCAAAATCAATTTTAGTAAAACAAGGTGCCTTTGAAGATATAGATACAGTACTAACTGCAAGACCTCACGTAGTTACAGCAGAAAGCGGTACTTCCTTAGCTGTATTACCTATAGAAATAAACTATACAACTAAAGATAAATATTATAACAATAATGGCTTCTATTCTTCCTTAGACGCTTGCTTGTATACACTTAATGGCTTAAACGTATTGATTAATGGTTACGGTGATAGTTGTTTTATAAATGGTATATCCATAAACTCACCTTCAACCCCTTATTTTTCCCCAACTCTTACAAAAATAACTTTCTATATCAAAGCAAAAACTATGAAAACATTAAAAGATGTAGATAAGAAAATACGAATTTTTGTAAAAAATACAGCTGAAATTATGAATGTAGATAGTGAAATCCATCTACATGAGCTTCCTTGTGAAGAACTTGTATCAAATAAAGTTTTAGGAAGACTTTTCTCACATAATCTAAAAGAAGCAGGAATAATAAATATCGCACCACCAAGAGATACTCATTTAGGCATGAGTCTTGGTAGCGTAAGTGTCGTAGTTCCTACAATAAGTCCTTTTGTATCAGTAGTTAAAGATAACTCTATAGAGCCATATAGTAAGGCCTTTGCAGAGTTATCCGTATCTACAGAAGTAGAGGAAAATTTATTTAAAACAATACAGGCATTAGCTTTTACAGGCTATGATCTTTTGGCTAGAGAAGATTTAATTGCTGAAGCAAAAAAAGAACTACATGACTATATGAAAAATAATGATGTAACCTATTGAAGAGTTCCAGACTTAGATTCCAACTTATACTCATAATATTTTATGAAAAGTAACTCTCCCCCCAATTATTTATATTCTTGTAAAAAAACGAGGCCAGTAAATTAATACCAGCCTCGTTTTCTATACTGTTTTTGTAGTGCAATTAAGATAAACACAATGGTTCAATTTTTCCACAAATGCTCCGCTTGGTTGAAAGAAAAATTTCTTAATCTTCTTTCCAGAATTATATATACAACAATATTTTTCATTACTACAAGATAAACATATATATTTATGACAAAATTTATTTGTTAAACTTCTGCATTCATTTGCTTTTCCTAAAAAAACTATATCCTCAAGTTTTACAATTTCTTGTACCTTTTTCTTTCGTCCAATTATTTTCTTTACAATGAGTTCATTAGCTATTACAGAATATCTGTATTTTATCTTACAGACTCTTATTTGATAGCATGTCCCCACACTCCCTATAATAAGTAAAAATACTTCTAAAACTATACGTATTGTACTCTCCATAGATGAGTAGCTTGCTATAATCTCTTTTGCAACTATTAATGATAATAAAAGAACTATCCAAATAATTACCATGGGCAGCTTTTTATGGGTAACCATCTCATTATACATATTTGTTCTCCTAAAACTTTCTTAATAGAAATTAATATATAGATGATTATACTAAGACTTACTAGCTTTAGCGAATCATAAATTTCACTAAAAAACATTAAATATCATTCAATTGATTTACCAATTAAGTTTATCTCATTTTCTAATGCTTCAGGTTCTTCTTTCTTTATTTTTCTTTCTATTGCATTAATCCTAGCTTTGCATTACTATATTTATAAATGAAATCATTTTCTTTTGATTATTTATATATTCCCAGTGATTTTTTTCATATTATTTTTTAAAGTTTTTATAGCTATTTCTAAACACCTATAAAAATTATATAATATATTCATGAGATATTTTTATTATAACCGTTGTGCTAACTAATTTTATCTATTGAAAATACTTATTTATGTGTCTAACAATTTCATACTATAATGTACTAACTTCAATGATTTTATAATTTAATTAACACAGCAGCTTATTCTAAATAACAAAATATATCTAGATGAAGGTGAGAATATGATTTCAATTTATAAAAGCGACTTAGACCTATCCGATAACTTGATAAAAATTAATTCTGTAGAACCGGGAAGTTGGATAAATTTAGTTGCTCCCACCGATCAAGAGTTAATATTAATATCAAAAAAGACTTGCGTTCCACTAGACTTTCTAAAAGCTGCTCTTGATGACGAAGAAACTTCTCGTTTAGATGTAGAGGATGGCAATACCCTAATAATAGTGGATATTCCGTTTACAGAAGTTGAAGAAAATTCTTTAACTTACGATACTTACCCCCTTGGGATAATTCATACGGATTCTTATATAATCACAATATGTATTAAAAACAGTAGGATTTTAAATGATTTTATAACTGATAAAATTAAATCTTTTTATACCTTTAAACGCTCACGTTTTATTTTACAGATATTATATAGAGTATCTAGCTACTATCTTTCTTCACTAAGACAAATAAATAAAAAATCTTTGATGCTACAAGGAAAACTTCATAAATCCATGAATAACAAAGTTCTAATGCAGCTACTTTCCTTGCAGAATTCCACGGTTTACTTTTCGACTTCCTTGAAATCTAATGAAGTAACCCTAGAAAAAATATCAAAGCTAGAATTTGCTCAGAAATATGAAGAAGATAAAGAACTTTTAGAAGATGTTATTATCGAAACTAAACAGGCAATCGAAATGACCCAGATATATGGTGGCATCCTTCAAGCAACAATGGACACCTCTGCAAATATAATAAATAATAATGTTAATACAGTAATGAAGTTTTTAACTTCTGTAACTATAGCTATGGCAATACCTAATATAATCTCAGGTATATTCGGTATGAATATAACAGGTTTACCTTTCTCTGTTAATGAGTCTGGTGGTGGTTTTGCTATCGTAATATCCATAATACTTGGTTCAACGCTTCTCACGATCCTATTTTTAAACCGAAGAGGATTGTTCAAATAATTATATAACAATAGTCAACAGTATCACATGATTTCTTGAAAAATGACTAAAACTCAGTATCCTAAATTTTAGATACCACAACCAGTATAACAACTAAATTAAAGTATTTTCTACACCATATAGCAGCTTAGCTTTATGGTGTTTTCTATTTGTCGTTTTAAAAATACAGCCATAGAGAATTGTTATAAATGCACCTATAGAGTATTGCTATAAACTCATCTCTACACATATAACCCTCTAAGTTCTAAAATTAAACTATCCACCCCCAATCTTAGCATTTGGAATATTTTTCATCACCCTTGGGAACATCATAGTTCCAATGTAACTCAGTTATCTTAGAAGCATAACCATGCCCCCTTGCCGATTCACAATTGCAAACCTAAAATCATAAACTATATCAATATGCATATTAAACTAAAATTTAAGTTGTTTATAAACTTAATTGTCTTGCAACTTTAAAATATAGTTAAAAATTCTTGGATATCTTAAGAATTGAATCTTGTGAGTGAATTAAAACTTCAGCGTCAATTCATATATAGAGTTTCTTAATCAAATGCTTTACTCATAAATCTCTATTTTTTGTGAGATAACTAACAGACTCATCAAAGTTAAAGATTCTTCCAATAAATCATTTAAATAAGCTAACATTTCAGAGTGGAATCTAATATAGATACCCCTATCCTAAATTTAACTTATTGACCAAATTCATCACTTTGATTCTTTGTCCTAACGTCAAAAATATTTTTGAACACTTTTAGTTATGGCTACTATTCATTAAATAAATCCTTGTATATCTTTGAAATACACTAAAAGGTGTCCTAAATAATTTAGGTTGTTGTCGTGGTTATCTATATACCAGGTATTATTTATAAAGGAGTGTCTTTATGATTGCAGATAAACTTCAGCTTGGCGATACCATAGGAATTGTAGCCCCTGCTAGTGGAGAAAGAAAAGAAATAATTGATAACGGCATATCTTGCCTAAAAAAACTAGGCTTCAATGTTAAAATAGGAAACCATGTTTATGATAAGTATGGCTTTTTAGCTGGCAATGATAAAAATAGAGCTGAAGATTTTATGGCTATGTTCCTAGATCCCGAAGTAAAAATGGTAATGTGCATGCGTGGCGGGTATGGCTCCATGAGAATTATAGATTATATAGACATGAACATCATTGAGAGCAATCCTAAAATCTTTACAGGCTTTAGTGACATAACTATCTTATTAAATTATATAAACAAGCTAACAGGTCTTATAACTTTCCATGGTCCAATGATAAACTCAGATATAAATGACGAATATACACTAAAAAGCTTCCTAAGTACCTTAACAGAATCTAAGGCTACTTATTTACTAGAAAATCCTGATTACTTAGCTTTAGAGTGTAGTGTTAATGGAATAGTTGAAGGTGAAATCGTAGGCGGCAATCTAGCGATGATCTGCAGTTCCCTTGGTACCCCTTACGAAATAGAAACTACTGATAAGATTTTGTTTATAGAAGAAGTTGGTGAAGCACCATATAGAATAGATAGAATGTTTACTCAACTAATTCATTCTGGAAAGCTCGATAAATGCAAAGGCTTTATATTAGGTCAATTCAAGGATTGTGGACTCTCAAACTATGATAGAAGTTTTACCCTTCCTCAAGTTATAGAGGATAGGATTTTCTCATTAAATAAGCCTACAATAAGCCATTTCATGTCTGGCCATGGTAATCCTAAAATAACAATACCAATAGGTGCAAAAATTCAACTTAACTGCAATACTAGTGAAATTAAAGTTCTTGAGCCTGTGGTTAAAGTTTTATCCTAATTATTTTTATTTAATAACTTATACTAAATATGTTCGCTCGGTTTTTTATCATAAATACTTTTATACAGCTTTCTATAATAAGTACTTTCACTAAACCTTTAAAATTTATATACATTCCCATTAAAAATCTACATCGATTTTATAAACAGTATATATATTTAATATAGAAATATTTATTGAATCCTATACACTAAGTGTAAAACCATTGTTAAAAGCTATATAAATTAAAATAGAAAGTACTAACAAACTCGGAAATAATACTTTCCGAGTTTTCTAATTAAGAACTATATTAATGTAGCGTTTCCCTTTAACTATTAATAAACACTTTATAAACTTAATATCAATTTGGGAATTAAAGTTTCTCTACTTTCATGAAATTTCTTTGTGTCTTCTTCACATCTACCAACAAATGCATTTTCTGTAGCTGAATTATCTGAAACACATAAAAGTGCAATTCCGTCTTTATTCATGATTTCCATACAACGATAAAATGCTGCTGTTTCCATTTCTATAGCTTCACTACCTAATTTCATTATTTCATTCAAATGAAAGTACTCACAAAATATAGAATCCGTACAATATACCACTTTTTCTTTTAACTCAATCCCAAGCTTCTTAGAAGCTATCCGTACATTTTCTACTACCTGTGCTTTGGGATATACTAACTGTTGAAAATTATCAACAGATATATTTTCATACAGATAAAGTGATGCACCATCACCAGCAATAGACTTTGAAGGAGTGATAATATCACCCAACATCATATCATCTTTTAATGCTCCAACTGCACCTATAAAAATAACCTTGCTACATTTGGTACATCCCAATGTTAAACAACAATCTACAATATTAGATGCACCACATCCAGTTTGTATATATCCATATTTTTTACCATCTATATGTATAACATACCCTTTATAATCTGCCCCTTCCTTGACCACGTCAATTTCTACATTGAAATTCTTGAAAATCTTTTCCGGTTTCCAAGATGGTGCCAAAATAATGGCTTCATATTCTTCATTTTCATCTAAACCATATATATTATACAAGAAGTCTGTACATCCACTAAACTTCTCCATATTAGCTTTAAGTTTATCGTATATAGTCATATTTATTCCCCTTAGTGTAATATAATTTAAATACATTGTACCTAAATTATATTTCCAAAAACTGTAGCATACCCTTCTATAAAAAACATAAAGTTTCTCATATCCTACAGTATCACACTCTCCTATCTTACACGGAATATTGTTCTTTCCACATTTCCTTTGATTAAATCAGATATACCATATTTTGAATGTCCAATAATTACCGTAGTACCTTGTTTTATAGGCTCAATTAAGTATTCAAGCTTTGCCTTCATACCATTTGCTCCTTCTCTGCTTGCTCCAATACAATATTGTTGAAGTTCACTTATGTGGTCAATTAGCTCATAAGTGTCTTTTCCCTCTACTTCCCTAATTAATGTTTTAGTATCTCTTGGATCCTTTAACAAACCTATTTCTGATGTTAATATCAATAAATATTTTGACTTTACTAATACTGATATTGCTGAAGCAGTTTCATCGTTATCAATACATTCAACAACTTTGTCTTGATTTAACCTTAAGTTATAAAGTTCCATTTTTCTTATTTCTTCATTACTAACAGAATCATTATAGTTTACTATTGGTATTGCATTTTGTTTTATTGAGTTAAGCAGCAACTTCCTTATAAACTCTCTTTTTTCCACATCATTAAAATGATGGTGTTCCACTAAAAGCTGCCTTACTGAAAAATTGGGGTTAATAAACTTTCTATAGTTTTCCATGAGAATCGCTTGCCCTTGTGAGGCATAATTCGATTTAACTTCTTCAATATCATAATTTTCGATTTCATTTAGGTTGTTTCTTTTCATATAATCAATACGACCAATTTCAACAGCTCCAGAACTTACCCATATACATCCTGGATAAAGTTCCTTCCCTAATCTACTAAAAACATTATAGTCTATATCATATTCGCCTTTTCTAATTAATGCCATTGAACCAACCTTGCCAACAAGTTCACAATCAAAATTCAAGTTTACCACCCCTTCAACAAATAACGATTAATGTTTAATATAGTAAATTAATATATATTTATATATAAAAACAAAAATGTTATTATTAAATACAATTTTTAACTAGTACTTTTTTAATTATAACACTTTTTTTACTAGTAATCCAAACTTATCAATAGGCTTTCCAACTAAATGAAACACCTCTTATATTATTAGATGATACTCTCCTGATAAATCTATGCTACCTATCTACAAAATTTTATTTGAGCCATTATCATATATTTTAATTTTTCATAACAGTTTTATATTGCCCAGTTTCTGTTGTTATGATATTTTGTTATGGAAATTAACTTCAATCCTCTCCATCAATTCAGAAATATATTCCTAAAATACTTTTGTATATCGAAAAATTAGACAATATCAAAATAAAATTACATAATGTAATAATGAACATTTAATTTGTGCAATGGCCTTTTCTTGTATTAACAAACTCCCAAGTCTATCTAAATTATATTGTAACTTTCACTCAGCTTGTCCTGTTATATTCCTACTTATATATATCACCAGTTTATTGTATATAACAAAATGGCAATGTTCATATTGATAAGTTTCTATTCTTTTCTTTTTTAGATATCATTGAATATCTCTTTCCATACTTCATAAATCTTAGTTCAAATTTATAATAACTTACCAATGCTAATAGAATTGTTATCAAAGATACACTAATGATTATCATTATAGTTCCCATCATTCCATAACCCGATAATTTAAGTTTTTCACTAATAAGCTTTTTAATAACGTAATAAACCACTGGATGTATGAGATACACACCAAATGTTGCTATTCCAAATAGTTCAAATGGTTTTCCAATAAATTTAGGCATATCTAATTTTAACTTATAGAATCCAATAACAATTATAAAACTTAATGCTGAAAAAACAACTCTCCATATCGATGTAGTTATAAAAATTTGGTTTCCACATACAGGAATGAAATTAAACAATCCCATAGCCACACATAAACTAATGTTATTAAAGTATTTATTAAAGTCAATTCTTTTTAAATTATAATAAATCGCTATTCCTCCGATATAGAAAAAAAGATTATTAAAAGGGTTTATGTATATTATCCATTGTTTTGCTAATTCCATATTAGGATTAAGAAACTTAAACGCAAATAAATATCCAATTATAAGGGAAGCTACAAACAATATATTTCCATATAGCTTTTTTCTTCTATAAGCCATTATTATTATTATTGTAATTACATAATAAACCATCTCATTACCGATGGACCAAGCACCTGTAGAAATATACGCTTCAGGCTTAATAAACCCAAATATAGTAGTTATATTAGCTATATAAACAAAAATTTGCTCAGTAGAAAATCCACTTTTAATATTAATAATAAAGTTAAAAGTCGTTACAACCCATAATAATGGCCATATTCTAAAAATACGCCTTATTAAAAAGGCAATTGCAGTTTTAATATCCTTAATAAAGTCACTGTATACTATAGCCATGCTTAATCCTGATAAAATAAAAAAAATCGATACTGCATAAATCCCAAACCTACCTAACAAAGAATCTGCATATAATGGTGCTACCTCCCAAGAATAGAGGTGATAAAGCATTATAGATAAAGCAGCTAAACCTCTTAACCAATCAAGTGATTCTACTCTATTTTTTATATAATTTTGTTCTTTAGTCATTAAATATTCTCCTTTTTAATATTCGTAAACATTTCTACTTAAACGTTTATTTGCAGAACATGATTTTTTGCAATTTGTAGTATTTTCAAACTCAAAGAGCTATATAAGTGTCTATAATCAAAGAAAATGGACGCACGAAAAAAGTAGTCTAATCACTGATTAGACTACTTCTATTTGGAGGCGCCATCCAGATTTGAACTGGAGAATAAAGGTTTTGCAGACCTCTGCCTTACCACTTGGCTATGGCGCCATTTCTGGTGGCTCGACCAGGAATCGAACCAGGGACACGAGGATTTTCAGTCCTCTGCTCTACCGACTGAGCTATCGAGCCATAGAACCCAGCGACAACCTACTTTCCCACAAGACCTCTCCTGCAGTATCATCGGCCCTTAGTAGCTTAACCGTCGTGTTCGGAATGGGAACGGGTGTTACCTACCAGGCATAATCACTGGATACACTTTAAAATTTCTTTTAAAGTTCAGAGTGTTCTCTGAAAATTGCATAGATATTAAAAACTTTGTTTAGGTTAAGCCCTCGATCTATTAGTATGAGTCAGCTGAACATGTTACCATGCTTACACCCCTCACCTATCAACCTTGTGTTCTTCAAGGGATCTTACTAGCTTACGCTATGGGAAATCTAATCTTGAGGTGGGCTTCACGCTTAGATGCTTTCAGCGTTTATCCCTTCCCGACATAGCTACCCAGCCATGCTCCTGGCGGAACAACTGGTACACCAGAGGTCAGTCCATCCCGGTCCTCTCGTACTAAGGACAGCTCCTCTCAAATTTCCTACGCCCGCGACGGATAGGGACCGAACTGTCTCACGACGTTCTGAACCCAGCTCGCGTGCCGCTTTAATGGGCGAACAGCCCAACCCTTGGGACCTTCTCCAGCCCCAGGATGCGACGAGCCGACATCGAGGTGCCAAACCTCCCCGTCGATGTGGACTCTTGGGGGAGATCAGCCTGTTATCCCCGAGGTAGCTTTTATCCGTTGAGCGATGGCCCTCCCACGAGGAACCACCGGATCACTAAGCCCGACTTTCGTCCCTGCTCCACTTGTAGGTGTCGCAGTCAGGCTCCCTTCTGCCTTTGCACTCTTCGAACGATTTCCGACCGTTCTGAGGGAACCTTTGGGCGCCTCCGTTACTTTTTTGGAGGCGACCGCCCCAGTCAAACTGCCCATCTAACAATGTCCGGCACCCAGATTCATGGGTTTCCGTTAGAATCCCAATACTGTCAGGGTGGTATCCCAAGGTTGACTCCATAGAACCTGACGGCCCTACTTCCCAGTCTCCCACCTATCCTGTACAGACAATATCGAAACTCAATGCTAAACTACAGTAAAGCTCTACGGGGTCTTTCCGTCCAATCGCGGGTAGCAAGCATCTTCACTTGCACTACAATTTCGCCGGATTTACAGTTGAGACAGTGCCCAAATCATTACGCCATTCGTGCGGGTCGGAACTTACCCGACAAGGAATTTCGCTACCTTAGGACCGTTATAGTTACGGCCGCCGTTTACTGGGGCTTAAGTTCATGCCTTCGCTTGCGCTAAGCAATCCCCTTAACCTTCCAGCACCGGGCAGGCGTCAGCCCCTATACATCAGCTTTCGCTTTAGCAGAGACCTGTGTTTTTGCTAAACAGTTGCTTGGGCCTATTCTCTGCGGCCTAGCTTCCGCTAGGCACCCCTTCTCCCGAAGTTACGGGGTCAATTTGCCGAGTTCCTTAACTGTAATTCTTCCGCTGGTCTTAGGATTCTCTCCTCACCTACCTGTGTCGGTTTGCGGTACGGGTACTATTTTGCTCTCTAGAGACTTTTCTTGGCAGCGTGGAATCAGGTACTTCGCTACTAAATTTCGCTCCCCATCACACCTCAGAGTATTAGCACGCGGATTTGCCTACGTACACCCCTAAATGCTTAGACCAACATCCAATAGTTGGCACACCCTATCCTCCTGCGTCATCCCATCGATAATAACGCTAATAGTAGTATCGGAATATCAACCGATTGTCCATCACCTACGCCTTTCGGCCTCAGCTTAGGTCCCGACTAACCCTGGGCGGACGAGCCTTCCCCAGGAAACCTTAGGTTTTCGACCATTAAGATTCTCACTTAATTCTCGCTACTTATGCCAACATTCTCACTTCTGTACAGTCCACAGCTCCTTCCGGTACTGCTTCTGCCCATACAGAAAGCTCCTCTACCACTCCTTACGGAGTCCATAGCTTCGGTGGTAAGTTTGAGCCCCGGACATCTTCGGCGCAGGATCTCTTGACTAGTGAGCTATTACGCACTCTTTAAATGAGTGGCTGCTTCTAAGCCAACATCCTAGTTGTCTTAGAAATCCCACATCCTTTTCCACTTAACTTACACTTGGGGACCTTAGCTGATGGTCTGGGCTTTTTCCCTTTTGACTACGGACCTTATCATTCGCAGTCTGACTGCCGGGGTAAAAGTATATGGCATTCGGAGTTTGATAGAGTTCGGTAACTGTTGTCAGCCCCTAGCTCATTCAGTGCTCTACCTCCATTACTCATTTTACCCGACGCTAGCCCTAAAGCTATTTCGAGGAGAACCAGCTATCTCCGAGTTCGATTGGAATTTCTCCGCTATCCACAGCTCATCCCATGGTTTTCAACACCAATGTGGTTCGGTCCTCCACGAGGTTTTACCCTCGCTTCAACCTGGCCATGGATAGGTCACCCGGTTTCGGGTCTACGGCATGCAACTAGTCGCGCTGTTCACACTTGGTTTCCCTTCGGCTACGTACCTTAAGTACTTAACCTTGCTGCATACCGTAACTCGTTGGCTCGTTCTACAAAAAGCACGTCGTCACACTCATATGGTGCTTCGACCGGTTGTAGGCATACGGTTTCAGGTTCTATTTCACTCCCCTTCCGGGGTTCTTTTCACCTTTCCCTCACGGTACTTCTTCACTATCGGTCACTAGGTAGTATTTAGCCTTGGGAGGTGGTCCTCCCCTGCTTCCCACAAGGTTTCACGTGTCTCGTGGTACTCTGGATATACTCTCGCTATCATTCGCTTTCTCCTACGGGGCTATTACCCTCTATGGCTTAGCTTTCCAGCTATCTTCGAATAACAAACTCTAGCTTTTATGAGTATTCCACAACCCCAGAGATAAATCTCTGGTTTGGGCTCTTTCCCTTTCGCTCGCCGCTACTTAGGAAATCGAATTTCTTTCTCTTCCTCTGGGTACTTAGATGTTTCAGTTCCCCAGGTGTGGCTTCATGTAGCTATGTATTCACTACAGGATATACATCGTTTGATGCATAGGTTTCCCCATTCGGAAATCTCCGGATCACTGGCTATTTGCGCCTACCCGAAGCTTATCGCAGCTTATCGCGTCCTTCTTCGCCTCCTAGTGCCAAGGCATTCACCATACGCCCTTTGTAGCTTAACCTAAAAATTGCTATAACCTGCGCATTGCTTCGTCACTTTCGCCTCTGCGGTGCTCATTTACATAAGTAAACTCCGCTTCCTCGAGTTTTCAGTTCCTCGCACTGCTTGGTTCTATCAATTTTTTAATTTGGTCTAATTAACACGTTATCGGTTAATCTTATCAAATTAAATTAGTCTTAATTATACAAAGTTTATATAAATAACTTTACTTGGTTTTTAATATCTTATGCAATTTTCAAAGAACAACTTTTCCTTTTTATACAAGCTTTCGCTTTACATAAAAAAGACTTCCAAATCTCTTAGCCGTTAGGCTTTGATCTCTGGAAATTGAACAGAAGAAAGACCCAGTGGACACAGTGTCTTACAAGTAAAACTACTGTGTCATTTTCCTTAGAAAGGAGGTGATCCAGCCGCAGGTTCTCCTACGGCTACCTTGTTACGACTTCACCCCAATCATCGACCCCACCTTCGGCCGCTGGCTCCTTACGGTTACCTCACGGACTTCGGGTGTTGCCGACTCTCATGGTGTGACGGGCGGTGTGTACAAGGCCCGGGAACGTATTCACCGCGACATGCTGATTCGCGATTACTAGCAACTCCAACTTCATGTAGGCGAGTTTCAGCCTACAATCCGAACTGGGACGAGTTTTATAGATTTGCTCCACCTCACGGTCTTGCGTCTCGTTGTACTCGCCATTGTAGCACGTGTGTAGCCCTAGACATAAGGGGCATGATGATTTGACGTCATCCCCACCTTCCTCCTGGTTAACCCAGGCAGTCTTGCTAGAGTGCTCAACTAAATGGTAGCAACTAACAATAAGGGTTGCGCTCGTTGCGGGACTTAACCCAACATCTCACGACACGAGCTGACGACAACCATGCACCACCTGTCTTCCTGTCACCTCAAAGAGGTAACTTCCCCAGTTACGGGTAATTCAGGAGATGTCAAGTCTAGGTAAGGTTCTTCGCGTTGCTTCGAATTAAACCACATGCTCCGCTGCTTGTGCGGGCCCCCGTCAATTCCTTTGAGTTTTAATCTTGCGACCGTACTCCCCAGGCGGAATACTTAATGCGTTAGCGGCGGCACAGAGGTCATGACAACCCCTACACCTAGTATTCATCGTTTACGGCGTGGACTACCAGGGTATCTAATCCTGTTTGCTCCCCACGCTTTCATGCCTCAGCGTCAGTTACAGTCCAGAAAGTCGCCTTCGCCACTGATGTTCTTCCTAATCTCTACGCATTTCACCGCTACACTAGGAATTCCACTTTCCTCTCCTGCACTCTAGACTTCCAGTTTGAAATGCAGCACCCAAGTTGAGCTCGGGTATTTCACATCTCACTTAAAAATCCGCCTACACATCCTTTACGCCCAGTAAATCCGGACAACGCTTGCCACCTACGTATTACCGCGGCTGCTGGCACGTAGTTAGCCGTGGCTTGTTCTTTAGGTACCGTCATTATCGTCCCTAATCAAAGAGCTTTACAACCCGAAGGCCTTCATCACTCACGCGGCGTTGCTGCATCAGGGTTTCCCCCATTGTGCAATATTCCCCACTGCTGCCTCCCGTAGGAGTCTGGACCGTGTCTCAGTTCCAATGTGGCCGATCACCCTCTCAGGTCGGCTACGCATCGTCGCCTTGGTGAGCCGTTACCTCACCAACTAGCTAATGCGCCGCGGGCCCATCTTATAGCGGATTGCTCCTTTGATACATCTCTCATGCGAGAATTGCATTTTATGCGGTATTAATCTTCCTTTCGGAAGGCTATCCCCCTCTACAAGGCAGGTTGCCCACGTGTTACTCACCCGTCCGCCGCTAATCCACCCCGAAGGGCTTCATCGCTCGACTTGCATGTGTTAAGCACGCCGCCAGCGTTCGTCCTGAGCCAGGATCAAACTCTCAATTTAAATTGTTTGAGTTTAAATCTTGACTTTGGTTTTTATTTTAAAACCTCAGAATTTGTCTGGTCTTGTTCTTCTGTTCAATTTTCAAAGATCAATCATTTTTTCAACTTACTTACTGTCATCCGACAGCTTATTTAGTATATCAACTTCAAAACTCTTTGTCAACAACTTTTTTTAATTAATTTGTTAAGAGTTATTTATCATTGCCTCACGCAACGAAGACAATTCTAACAAATAATTAACTATGCTTCCTTAATACCTTGGCTCATGTAGTTAAACTAAGTCTATATATCTTCATTTTTCTCACAATATCACTGTAATATTACTTGTGATACACTTGGTGTAGTTTATAAATAAAGTTCTATTTATATATATATATCAACGTCTAAATACTTCTACAGGGTTTTGATGTAGTTTCAATAATAAGACCTATATGTCATAAAATATCATCTTATTTATATTTTATTATTGAAATTTGACAGATATTGAATTGTTGCTTTTTATAATGTAAAATTATATAACAATATTATAAAAATATATGAATTATCATCTGTATAAAAACAACTATCTGATATTTTCATCTATATTCAATTCTTCAGTAAAAAAAGAAAACAAAAATTCAAGCTGTTTTCTTATCTAAGGAGCAGCTTTATTTTATATTAAGGGGGCTAATTCTTTTGAAAATTAAAGATATACTAGATAATAGACAATCTTTCTCGGTGGAACTTTTTCCACCTAAAAAAACAGATTCTTTCGATAATATAATAAATACTTTGGATAACCTAAATGGTTTAGATATAGACTTCGTAAGCGTTACTTATGGTGCTGGCGGAAGTTCTAGAGATAATACTGTTAAATTATCAAAGAAAATTAAAAGTGAATATAACCTAGAAGTAATAACACATCTTACATGTATTAATTCTAAAAAAGATGAGATAGCTTCTCTTCTAGATGAAATGAAAGAGAATAATCTAGAAAATATATTAGCACTAAGAGGCGATATTCCTAGCGAAGTTATATATGATGACTACAAGTACGCTTCAGATTTAATACCTGAAATCAAGAGCCTTGGCGATTTTTGTGTAGGCGCTGCCTGCTATCCTGAAAAACATCCAGAAGCACCTTCTAATGTTTATGACATAAAGAAACTTAAACAAAAGACAGCTTTAGGTTGCGACTTTTTAATCTCTCAATTGTTTTTAGATAATACTATGTTCTTTAACTTTCAAGAACGATTAGAGTTAGCTGATGTTAACACAAAAGTATTAGCTGGTATAATGCCTGTAATTAATAAAGCTCAGTTTGAACGTATTATTCAACTTTCAGGTTGTAATGTGCCACCAAAATTCAAAAAAATACTTGAGAAATATGAACATAATCCGTCAGCTTTAAAAGATGCTGGTATAGCTTATGCAATTGATCAAATTATAGATTTGATGTGTCATGATGTTGACGGTATTCATCTTTATATAATGAATAAACCTGAAAATGCTAAAAGAATTCTAGACAATATTACCGGATTAAGAAATGCCTAGTACCCAAAACTCCTCAACTTAATTATGAGGAGTTTTTATTATTGAGATTTTTATACTATAAACCTTTCAAGATTAACTTTTTACATTAATATTTACTCTTAAATTCTCATAAATCTCCGTATTACTTGTTATTTATATATCTCTCCTTTTTTGACAAAATCTATTTAACATATATATAATAAATGTGAGATCCAAAGCCTAAATAGAAAAAATTATAAACTACATAATACATTCATCAGGAGGACTTATGCAGAAAATACAATTTATAATTAGATACTGTATGTCATTATCCATTATCTTTGTTTTATCTTCAATACTACTAGCACCATCGATAAACCCCTTAAACAAAGACTTAATTGTTTCAAAGGGAGATTTGAAAGTATCAAACAATGTATTACTTGGGCCTAAACTAAACGAAAATTATAACATTATAGAGAAAACTACTCACATTAGCCCTATAGCTAAAGTTGAACCTTTAAATAATATAACCTTTAAATATGAAGGAACTCGCATAACATTTAACTGTGAGCTTTATGCGTCAGCTCAACGCTATTATCTACCTTTAGATGTAATGCTTACGTTATTAGGCGGAAGTTATACTGAGCGTGTCAACTCTATTAATGTATTTTATAATAGCATTAAATACACAGTTTTTAAAGATAGTTATGCTGTAAAAGTAGATGATGGTTCATCCTTTATATTGAGAGGCGGAATTATATTAAAAAATGACAAAATATATTTGTCCCTTTCAGACTTGGAATACATATTCAATTTAGTTGATGATTGGAATTATGATGCTAATGAAGTTTCTCTCTTTAAATCAAGGACTCCTATAATCACTAAAGCTTCTGAGCAATCAGGCACTGCAGCTTTAATAAGACTAGAAGATGTATCAGCTGGATCTGTAATGCTCTGTAACGATAGCCTGAAAAAAATGAAAGCTTTAGCCGATTACTTTTATTCAGAGGGAACGAAATTTCATGTAGCTTGGATTCCTAGGTACAGAGAACCTTCTCAAGGTATAGATAATGATCTTTTAGAAATATCAAATATTGCTAATGCTCAGTTTGTTAATATGCTAGATTATTTAATATATAGAGGTGCTATAATAGGTGCTCATGGTTATACACACCAGCACGATAGTGAGACAAGTATTGTTAGCACCGAATTAGATAAAAACAATAATAATGATATTGTGTCTACTAAAAAAATAATTCAATCGGCTTTAGAAACAGCAAATAAATTAAATATACCTATTACGTTTTTTGAATCACCACATTATGCTGCAACAGAATTGCAACAATCAGTAATAGAGAATTATTTTCATTACATCTATGAGCCGTGTGTTGGTATATGGAATAAAATGCCTATAGTCAGTAGGCGAAACAAAACTACAATTTATGTCCCTGCACCTTTAGGTTATATGCATGATCAAGATGTTGATGACTTAATTGATAGAATTAATAATCGTGAAAAAGGCTCATTAGCTAGTTTTTTCTATCACCCTATGAAAGAATTTGATTACATAAAGTTTAATGTTGAGACTGATGGATATGTAAGTTACACATATTCTTCTGAATCTCCTATGCACAAGATACTTAAAACTTTAAAAGATAATAATTATTCAACTATAACTATAGATAAAATAAGATAATTAAATCTGTTAATAAACGCTATTACCAGGATCATATATAATAACGCCTATAATTGAAAAATTTAATAATAAATCAACTTCTTTAAGCACAAAAGTTTATGTTCTATTAGGCTTTTGTTTAAAGAAGTTTTTTATCGTACAAGCTTCAATAAATAATCTTCATAAGATATATTAATTTTCAATATATCCATAGATCTTTGATATATGTTCAATAATGACTGTTATATATAATTTCACTTTTCAAATTGTTATATTAAGTTATATACAGTTTTTAGATTTTATTCTTTCCTGTAAAAAAATCAGGACCACCCGTCAAACGGGTGGTTTGCTTTAGCCCTATAAGGGCATGTTACTGGCCGTGCTACTCGCACATTGAGCGGTTTGCCAACCGCATACCTTTACTGGCTGCACCTAAAAGGTGCTTTATTTTTTGCCTTTGTTTACTGATTCACCCGTAAACGGGTCAATAAATTCTTTCAAGCTCATTTGTTCATATGCTAAATCTTCCTGTATTTGATTCTTTATGTATTCTTCTATTATCTTTTTGTTTCTTCCAACTGTATCAACGTAATAGCCTTTACACCAAAATTGCCTATTCCCATATTTATATTTCAAATTTGCATGTCTGTCAAAAATCATCAATGAACTCTTACCTTTCAAATACCCCATAAACTGAGAGACACTTAACTTCGGAGGTATACTTACAAGCATATGTATATGATCCTTACATGCATTTGCTTCAATAATTTCTACTCCTTTATGTTCACATAACTTTCTAAGTATTACCCCTATATCCGCTTTTATTTTTCCATATATGATTTGTCTCCTATACTTTGGTGCGAAGACTATGTGATATTTACAATTCCATTTACTATGTGCTAAACTACTATTATCCATTACGGATATACCTCCTTTGTACTTTTGGTTGTGGTCGGCAAACCTACTACCATTTTACATTGGAGGTATTCTTTTTTTCTACTCATCGCTAGAAGCTTTTTAGAACCACAGGTAAAACCTGTGGTATTCGTAAAACAATAAAAAAACCTAAGTACTTTTGTACTTAGGTTTTTGGTGCCCCACCGGAGAATCGAACTCCGGACAACATGATTAAAAGTCATGTGCTCTACCGACTGAGCTAGTGGAGCATAGAACCCAGCGACAACCTACTTTCCCACAAGACCTCTCCTGCAGTATCATCGGCCCTTAGTAGCTTAACCGTCGTGTTCGGAATGGGAACGGGTGTTACCTACCAGGCATAATCACTGGATACACTTTAAAATTTCTTTTAAAGCTCAGAGTGTTCTCTGAAAATTGCATAGATATTAAAAACTTTGTTTAGGTTAAGCCCTCGATCTATTAGTATGAGTCAGCTGAACATGTTACCATGCTTACACCCCTCACCTATCAACCTTGTGTTCTTCAAGGGATCTTACTAGCTTACGCTATGGGAAATCTAATCTTGAGGTGGGCTTCACGCTTAGATGCTTTCAGCGTTTATCCCTTCCCGACATAGCTACCCAGCCATGCTCCTGGCGGAACAACTGGTACACCAGAGGTCAGTCCATCCCGGTCCTCTCGTACTAAGGACAGCTCCTCTCAAATTTCCTACGCCCGCGACGGATAGGGACCGAACTGTCTCACGACGTTCTGAACCCAGCTCGCGTGCCGCTTTAATGGGCGAACAGCCCAACCCTTGGGACCTTCTCCAGCCCCAGGATGCGACGAGCCGACATCGAGGTGCCAAACCTCCCCGTCGATGTGGACTCTTGGGGGAGATCAGCCTGTTATCCCCGAGGTAGCTTTTATCCGTTGAGCGATGGCCCTCCCACGAGGAACCACCGGATCACTAAGCCCGACTTTCGTCCCTGCTCCACTTGTAGGTGTCGCAGTCAGGCTCCCTTCTGCCTTTGCACTCTTCGAACGATTTCCGACCGTTCTGAGGGAACCTTTGGGCGCCTCCGTTACTTTTTTGGAGGCGACCGCCCCAGTCAAACTGCCCATCTAACAATGTCCGGCACCCAGATTCATGGGTTTCCGTTAGAATCCCAATACTGTCAGGGTGGTATCCCAAGGTTGACTCCATAGAACCTGACGGCCCTACTTCCCAGTCTCCCACCTATCCTGTACAGACAATATCGAAACTCAATGCTAAACTACAGTAAAGCTCTACGGGGTCTTTCCGTCCAATCGCGGGTAGCAAGCATCTTCACTTGCACTACAATTTCGCCGGATTTACAGTTGAGACAGTGCCCAAATCATTACGCCATTCGTGCGGGTCGGAACTTACCCGACAAGGAATTTCGCTACCTTAGGACCGTTATAGTTACGGCCGCCGTTTACTGGGGCTTAAGTTCATGCCTTCGCTTGCGCTAAGCAATCCCCTTAACCTTCCAGCACCGGGCAGGCGTCAGCCCCTATACATCAGCTTTCGCTTTAGCAGAGACCTGTGTTTTTGCTAAACAGTTGCTTGGGCCTATTCTCTGCGGCCTAGCTTGCGCTAGGCACCCCTTCTCCCGAAGTTACGGGGTCAATTTGCCGAGTTCCTTAACTGTAATTCTTCCGCTGGTCTTAGGATTCTCTCCTCACCTACCTGTGTCGGTTTGCGGTACGGGTACTATTTTGCTCTCTAGAGACTTTTCTTGGCAGCGTGGAATCAGGTACTTCGCTACTAAATTTCGCTCCCCATCACACCTCAGAGTATTAGCACGCGGATTTGCCTACGTACACCCCTAAATGCTTAGACCAACATCCAATAGTTGGCACACCCTATCCTCCTGCGTCATCCCATCGATAATAACGCTAATAGTAGTATCGGAATATCAACCGATTGTCCATCACCTACGCCTTTCGGCCTCAGCTTAGGTCCCGACTAACCCTGGGCGGACGAGCCTTCCCCAGGAAACCTTAGGTTTTCGACCATTAAGATTCTCACTTAATTCTCGCTACTTATGCCAACATTCTCACTTCTGTACAGTCCACAGCTCCTTCCGGTACTGCTTCTGCCCATACAGAAAGCTCCTCTACCACTCCTTACGGAGTCCATAGCTTCGGTGGTAAGTTTGAGCCCCGGACATCTTCGGCGCAGGATCTCTTGACTAGTGAGCTATTACGCACTCTTTAAATGAGTGGCTGCTTCTAAGCCAACATCCTAGTTGTCTTAGAAATCCCACATCCTTTTCCACTTAACTTACACTTGGGGACCTTAGCTGATGGTCTGGGCTTTTTCCCTTTTGACTACGGACCTTATCATTCGCAGTCTGACTGCCGGGGTAAAAGTATATGGCATTCGGAGTTTGATAGAGTTCGGTAACTGTTGTCAGCCCCTAGCTCATTCAGTGCTCTACCTCCATTACTCATTTTACCCGACGCTAGCCCTAAAGCTATTTCGAGGAGAACCAGCTATCTCCGAGTTCGATTGGAATTTCTCCGCTATCCACAGCTCATCCCATGGTTTTTCAACACCAATGTGGTTCGGTCCTCCACGAGGTTTTACCCTCGCTTCAACCTGGCCATGGATAGGTCACCCGGTTTCGGGTCTACGGCATGCAACTAGTCGCGCTGTTCACACTTGGTTTCCCTTCGGCTACGTACCTTAAGTACTTAACCTTGCTGCATACCGTAACTCGTTGGCTCGTTCTACAAAAAGCACGTCGTCACACTCATATGGTGCTTCGACCGGTTGTAGGCATACGGTTTCAGGTTCTATTTCACTCCCCTTCCGGGGTTCTTTTCACCTTTCCCTCACGGTACTTCTTCACTATCGGTCACTAGGTAGTATTTAGCCTTGGGAGGTGGTCCTCCCTGCTTCCCACAAGGTTTCACGTGTCTCGTGGTACTCTGGATATACTCTCGCTATCATTCGCTTTCTCCTACGGGGCTATTACCCTCTATGGCTTAGCTTTCCAGCTATCTTCGAATAACAAACTCTAGCTTTTATGAGTATTCCACAACCCCAGAGATAAATCTCTGGTTTGGGCTCTTTCCCTTTCGCTCGCCGCTACTTAGGAAATCGAATTTCTTTCTCTTCCTCTGGGTACTTAGATGTTTCAGTTCCCCAGGTGTGGCTTCATGTAGCTATGTATTCACTACAGGATATACATCGTTTGATGCATAGGTTTCCCCATTCGGAAATCTCCGGATCACTGGCTATTTGCGCCTACCCGAAGCTTATCGCAGCTTATCGCGTCCTTCTTCGCCTCCTAGTGCCAAGGCATTCACCATACGCCCTTTGTAGCTTAACCTAAAAATTGCTATAACCTGCGCATTGCT
The DNA here is from genome assembly GCF_000145275.1 of Clostridium cellulovorans 743B. Lineage (NCBI taxonomy): Bacteria > Bacillati > Bacillota > Clostridia > Eubacteriales > Clostridiaceae > Clostridium > Clostridium cellulovorans. The sequence goes on along the minus strand of NC_014393.1, from coordinate 149,019 downwards.
TCGTCACTTTCGCCTCTGCGGTGCTCATTTACATAAGTAAACTCCGCTTCCTCGAGTTTTCAGTTCCTCGCACTGCTTGGTTCTATCAATTTTTTAATTTGGTCTAATTAACACGTTATCGGTTAATCTTATCAAATTAAATTAGTCTTAATTATACAAAGTTTATATAAATAACTTTACTTGGTTTTTAATATCTTATGCAATTTTCAAAGAACAACTTTTCCTTTTATACAAGCTTTCGCTTTACATAAAAAAGACTTCCAAATCTCTTAGCCGTTAGGCTTTGATCTCTGGAAATTGAACAGAAGAAAGACCCAGTGGACACAGTGTCTTACAAGTAAAACTACTGTGTCATTTTCCTTAGAAAGGAGGTGATCCAGCCGCAGGTTCTCCTACGGCTACCTTGTTACGACTTCACCCCAATCATCGACCCCACCTTCGGCCGCTGGCTCCTTACGGTTACCTCACGGACTTCGGGTGTTGCCGACTCTCATGGTGTGACGGGCGGTGTGTACAAGGCCCGGGAACGTATTCACCGCGACATGCTGATTCGCGATTACTAGCAACTCCAACTTCATGTAGGCGAGTTTCAGCCTACAATCCGAACTGGGACGAGTTTTATAGATTTGCTCCACCTCACGGTCTTGCGTCTCGTTGTACTCGCCATTGTAGCACGTGTGTAGCCCTAGACATAAGGGGCATGATGATTTGACGTCATCCCCACCTTCCTCCTGGTTAACCCAGGCAGTCTTGCTAGAGTGCTCAACTAAATGGTAGCAACTAACAATAAGGGTTGCGCTCGTTGCGGGACTTAACCCAACATCTCACGACACGAGCTGACGACAACCATGCACCACCTGTCTTCCTGTCACCTCAAAGAGGTAACTTCCCCAGTTACGGGTAATTCAGGAGATGTCAAGTCTAGGTAAGGTTCTTCGCGTTGCTTCGAATTAAACCACATGCTCCGCTGCTTGTGCGGGCCCCCGTCAATTCCTTTGAGTTTTAATCTTGCGACCGTACTCCCCAGGCGGAATACTTAATGCGTTAGCGGCGGCACAGAGGTCATGACAACCCCTACACCTAGTATTCATCGTTTACGGCGTGGACTACCAGGGTATCTAATCCTGTTTGCTCCCCACGCTTTCATGCCTCAGCGTCAGTTACAGTCCAGAAAGTCGCCTTCGCCACTGATGTTCTTCCTAATCTCTACGCATTTCACCGCTACACTAGGAATTCCACTTTCCTCTCCTGCACTCTAGACTTCCAGTTTGAAATGCAGCACCCAAGTTGAGCTCGGGTATTTCACATCTCACTTAAAAATCCGCCTACACATCCTTTACGCCCAGTAAATCCGGACAACGCTTGCCACCTACGTATTACCGCGGCTGCTGGCACGTAGTTAGCCGTGGCTTGTTCTTTAGGTACCGTCATTATCGTCCCTAATCAAAGAGCTTTACAACCCGAAGGCCTTCATCACTCACGCGGCGTTGCTGCATCAGGGTTTCCCCCATTGTGCAATATTCCCCACTGCTGCCTCCCGTAGGAGTCTGGACCGTGTCTCAGTTCCAATGTGGCCGATCACCCTCTCAGGTCGGCTACGCATCGTCGCCTTGGTGAGCCGTTACCTCACCAACTAGCTAATGCGCCGCGGGCCCATCTTATAGCGGATTGCTCCTTTGATACATCTCTCATGCGAGAATTGCATTTTATGCGGTATTAATCTTCCTTTCGGAAGGCTATCCCCCTCTACAAGGCAGGTTGCCCACGTGTTACTCACCCGTCCGCCGCTAATCCACCCCGAAGGGCTTCATCGCTCGACTTGCATGTGTTAAGCACGCCGCCAGCGTTCGTCCTGAGCCAGGATCAAACTCTCAATTTAAATTGTTGAGTTCTAATCTTGACTTTGGTTTTTATTTTAAAACCTCAGAATTTGTCTGGTCTTGTTCTTCTGTTCAATTTTCAAAGATCAATTTTCTTACTTACTCGCTATCATCTGACAGCTTGTTTAGTATATCAGTTCAAAAACTCTTTGTCAACAACTTTTTTTCATTACTTGCTGACATTTTTCGTATCGCTTCAAGCGACGAAGATTATTCTATCATAATATTTCGCTAGTTTTTTCTAATATATCACCTTCTAGTATTGTTATCCTTTAATTGCTCTTAAATTCATCGAATTGCTTTAAATTACTTATATAGACACGCTCGCTTCTGTTGGTGGTAGTAATTGTTCTATATCACTATTATATAAGTCTAAATATATAATTTACTTTATTTAAACTATATAAATTCCAATAATATTTCTACAATGAACACATATATTGTTTATAAAATTAATGTAGATCTATAATAAGAACATATTTATAATGGTAACTTATATAAAGACAACCTGTATAAGGTTTCTGGCAGAATACTTAAAAATCAATGCACTAATACAAAAATTTTTATTAAAACATATATCTATATATTTACTGTAAGCAAAGCATCTAGATTGTCACTTAAATCATTTTCATATCATAAACTAACGTATAAGCAATATTATCAAGGAGCAAGCTATGTGCGGTCTCTGTGGATGGTTAGATTTTAAACGTTCCCTAGTCGGTGAAATTAACACTTTGAAAAATATGACAAACACATTAAGCCTTCGTGGTCCTGATAGCCACGGCTATTATATAGATAATAATATTCTATTGGGCCATAGACGTTTAGTTGTAGTTGATCCTGAAGGCGGAAGTCAACCTATGATAAAACTTAAAAACAATAATAAATACGTTATTGCCTATAATGGCGAGTTATATAATACTGAAAACTTAAGGCATCAATTAATAAATTACGGCTATACCTTTGATGCTTATTCTGATACAGAAGTATTACTTACTTCTTATATTCATTGGGGAATAAACTGTCTTGATCATATAAATGGAATTTTTGCTTTTGCTATATGGGATAATAACAATCAAAGTTTATTGCTAGCTCGTGATCAATTAGGAGTTAAGCCTCTTTTTTATTCAAAAAAAAGTTCATCAATAATTTTTGGCTCTGAAATTAAAACTCTTCTAGCAAACCCTTTAGTAGATGCTGTTTTAGATGAAAAAGGATTAACTGAATTATTTTCCTTAGGTCCTGCTACAGCCTTAGGCAGTGGTGTGTTAAAGGATATTGAGGAAATACCTCCTGCTAACTACTGCTATATTACAAAGGATTCCTTCGTACAAAAAGAATATTGGAAGGTTACTGCTGAAGAATTTACTGAAAACCTGGATTCTGCCACAGAACACTTGCAAACTCTATTTGTTGATGCAGTAACTCGCCAACTTGTTGGTGATGTTCCTTTATGTACTTTCTTATCTGGTGGACTTGATTCTAGTGCTATTTCCGCTATTGCTTCTAGAGATTTTAAAAATAGAGGAAAGAAACTTGATACCTACTCTATAGATTATGAAGATAATAACACCTTCTTTAAACCAAATGAGTTTCAACCTACCGCTGATTCTGTTTATGTAGATATGATGAGTAAATATATAGATAGTTCTCATCATAATGTTATTTTAAGAAATCAGAACCTTGCCTTAGCCTTAACTGATGCTACTATAGCTAGAGATTTACCTGGAATGGCGGATGTTGATTCTTCTCTATATTTATTCTGTAAGGAGATTAGGCACAACTTTGTTGTTGGTTTGTCTGGCGAATGTGCAGATGAACTTTTTGGTGGCTATCCTTGGTATATGAAACCTGAAATGATAAATGCCCCAACCTTCCCTTGGTCACGTTCAGTTTCTAATAGAAGAAGTATTTTATCTGATGCACTAAAAAGAATCGATATTGAAGGTTGTGTAGAGTCGCATTATAAAAATACACTTAAAGAGGTTCCTCACCTTGATAACGAAAACCAAATAGATTATAGAATGAGAGAACTTTTCTATCTAAATATAAAATGGTTTATGGTTACTTTACTTAATAGAAAAGATAGAATGAGTATGTCTAACAGCTTAGAAGTTAGAGTTCCTTTTGCAGATAAACGACTAGTCCAATATGCTTTCAATATTCCTACTGATATTAAATTTGCTGATAATCGTGAGAAAGGCCTGCTTAGAAGAGCCTTGAAAGGTATTGTTCCAGATGAAATTATTGATAGAAAGAAGAGCCCTTATCCTAAAACTCATAATCCTTACTATACTACACTTGTCTCTTGTGCTTTAAGAGATATTATAAATAATCCACATTCACCGATATTAAATCTAATAAATGTGGATAAAGTTACGGAGATTGTGAATACTGGCGGTAATGCATATATAACTCCATGGTTTGGCCAACTTATGAATGGTCCGCAACTTATTGCTTACCTTGTTCAATTAAATACTTGGTTAGAAAGCTATAATATAAAGTTACAATTCTAATAATTTTTAGCACTGTCTATAATAAGTTCTAATAATACTTCTACATTTATTCACATCATGTTGATAAAAGCAGTGTGGATTTTTAATTAGAACGTATATATAACTTACAATAAAAATTCTACCTAGGGTTCCCTGATATTTGAATAATCATATAGACTTTTTATGCGATCTAAATAATAGAAATATATATATATTGCAATTAAGTTTCTACACCAAAACTAGTTATCTTCTAGGTTATTGAATATCAATCAAATGTAGAGTTATTATTGCAACTTATATATTTGAAATATTATAATTTAGAATTCTGTAATTCCTTACAGAAAACAAAGCTGCCTCAAATATTAAGAGGCAGCTTATTGTTCTTTATTAATTTAACCTGTTGTGCTAATTAAAATCTAGAGATCCTTAAAATACTGAATTATATTTTAAGCAACATTCATTTAGCACAATGATTAACTTAAGATTGTATTATTTCTTTTACTATTTTCTTATCATCACATACTAATCTAACCTTTTTATCATCGATTACTGTCAAAAGTACCACCTTTCTTCCCCAAAGCTCCTGAACATACTTAAGAGTAGGTTCGCCGTAAGCAAGACTTAACTCTCTTCCATCATATACATGCTCTAGAGTTAAAGTGTAGTCTTTTTTAGACATATCAACAACTCTTATAATCGGCACAGACCCAAGTCCACAGCTGCTACTTAAGTTATTGCGTATCTCCTTCCAACCTTCCTCATCAGATACTTCTTTTATGACATAGTCATTTCCAGTCTTTTTATACTCGAATAGATTTAATTCTCTACATAGATCCTCTGTTAGATATCTTCTTAAAAATGCTGAATCTCTATCCATTGTTCTTACTTCAAAGATTTTATCTCTTCCATAAGTCTTATCTAAATATTCAAAAATCTTAAACCCTACATAGTAAGGATTAACTCCGCCTAATGCTGGTGCAATTACATCATTATGACGCTTTAAAAATTCTAGATGCAATCCACTAGGTAAATCTAATGCGTTTAGAATGGTATAATGCCAATAACTAGCCCAGCCCTCATTCATTATTTTTGTTTCTATCTGAGGAAGAAAATAATTTGTTTCTTGCCTAACAATTTCTAGAAGAGTTTTTTCCCATTCTGCAAGCTTTCCATACTTTATTATAAAGTACAGTAGGTCTTCCTCTGGCTCTATAGGTATTTTATCTATATTAGGCACAGGTACATCATTTCTTTTACCAAAAAAGTCTGTACCCTCTACTTTATTTTCATAATCATCTATGAGCCTTTGACGTAGCTTTTGTTCACTTACCCTTTTTTCTCCTACCACCCTAGAAGTTTGGAGTTTAAGTGCATGCGCTGCATCTAGGATTCTCTCTACCTCTGCGTATCCTATACTAGGATCGTTTATATAGCTTCGTACCCTGTCTCCATGTAACTTAAACATTTCAGTTGTAGTACTGGCATCAGTGCCTTCTACAAATAGTCTGTTATTCGCAAAGAAATCATTGTGCCCATATACATGAGCAATAGTCAATATCTGAAGTAACAAAGTATTATCCTTCATAAGATATGCTATACAGGGATCTGTATTTATCACCATTTCATATGGTAATCCTGTCAAATTATATTTATATAAAGTTTTAGTTTTTTCATAGCTCTTTCCAAAGCTCCAATGTGGATATCTTGCAGGCATAGCTGTATAAGCCTCAAGTGCAATCATGTCATTATAACTTATAAGCTGGAATTCTTGGTCATAGCATTTTAGTCCAAATTCATGTACCAACTTTTCTATTTTCGCATTCCAAGTTTCTAAATCCTTCACTGAGTACTCCATTCTATGCCTCCTTTAACTCTTTTTTTAACATTTGCTTTAAAGAAGTCCATAAATCCTGTTTCTGTTTAATTGCAACGGATGAGAAATTTTTTTCTGTAATTTCATTTAAGAACTTATACCTTATAGTAGTTGCGTAGGATATAGGAAGAATCTCTGCATAGCCTAACATATTGCATATAGTGCAAAGCTCTCGAACAGATTTCATAGTTCTTTCATTATCCTCACTCCAGTTATCACCGTCACTTACACAAAAAGTATAAATGTTCCAAGTCTGTGAATTAAATCTCTCTTTTATGATATCCAATGCTTTATTCAGACCACTTGATATATAAGTTCCTCCAGACTGTCCCTTATGAAAGAATTCATATTCACTAACTTCTTTTGCTGTGGTTGAATGAGCTACAAAAGCAATTTCAACATTACTATACTTTTTCTTTATAAATCTTGTGAGCACATAGAAGAAAGACCTCGCTAGATATTTTTTGCTATTATCCATGGAACCAGATACATCCATTACTAAAATTATCGCTGCATTGCTTTCTTTCTTTGGCTTGTGTTTTATTCTATGGTATCTTAAATCCTCTTCCTTAAATGGAATTCTTTCTGGCAATTCCTCAAGCCCTTCTTCCATATAAGCTCTTTTTTGTCCTTGAGTTCTTGCTATCTTAGCCATTACAGTTTTCTTTTTAGCCAAGCGAGGATTAATTCCATGTCTCTGATAACCAGATTTTTTAGAAGTAGAGTCAGTGAGGATTTCAGAGAACTTCTTTTTATCCATATCAGGGAGTTCTAAATCTTCAATGAGATAATCAAAGATTTCCTCTAATGTTATCTCTGTCTCATAAAAATCTTCGCCCTCATCATTTCCTGCCTGACCTTTTCCACTTCCTTGATTCCCTTTGTCAGAGCCTATTTTGTCTCCTCTTTTTTCTTCACCAGTTCCGCTACCTACTCCAGAACTGTTTTTACCATAAATAAATTGATATTCCTTTAACCCTCTAATAGGAATCTTAAACTTTTTATTCTGCGATTGCCCAACTATACTCTCCTCAGATAGGATATCTCCTAAGTTTTCTTTAATAGATTTCTCTACTAACTGCTTATGCCTTCTCCTATCCTCTATCGCCCTATCATAATCTACAGGATTGTTATACTCCTTAAAAAAAGCCATATCACATCAATCCTTCCATAGATTGTTAGCTGCATATTTAAGGACTACGTCGCAGCAATGGTCACAATAACCATTAGACTTCATTTCCTCCACCATAGTATTATACTTAATATCCTGTTCTTTATCTCTAACCCTTGATTTGGTTACGATTCTAGATAAATCCTTTACAGAAGCCATAAGTTTCTTCTCAATAGCTTCCTTTAAAGGCTCATAGGAAGTATAATCTATAGTTCCACCATTTCTTACCAAATAGAACATATATGATGTCACATCATTTCTAAAGCCTTTAGATGAGCCTTCAGATATTCCAATTTGCTCTTCGATGTTTCTCATAAATTTTTCGTCTGGCACTAGTTCTTCGCCAGTTGAACGATCTTTCAATTTATTCTTATTAACAAAAGCTTCTGCATTATCCAAGTAGTTGTTAAATAAGCTTTCTGCTTGCTCTCTAAAGCTATGAATAAATGCCTTTGTGATTTCTTTTTCAAGAATCTTATTATATTCTTTTCTTATTGTATCTTGGATAAATCCTAGAAGTCTCTTCTTTTCATCCTCTGCAATGTCAACTTCTTTAACAGATTTAATCATACTCTCCATTATGCTAAGAGGATTTATACAGTTGTGCTCAGAATTAGAAAGGGCATTATCAATAGCTTTGATAATAAATCTTGTTGAAATTCCTTTCATGCCTTCTTTCTGTCCCGCTTCTTCCCTTAACTCACCTATGTCAATTCTCTTTGTTGTTCCCTTTTCAACAATTTCTTCACCGTTATATATTTTAAGCTTTGTTACAGGGTCAACCTTTGCTGATGGTGTGAGTCTTGATAATATAGCAAACATCGCAGCTACTTCTATACTATGTGGTGCTATATGAGCATTGAAGTTGCTCTTTTTTAATATCTTTTCATATATCTTAATTTCTTCACTTAGCTCTAAACAATATGGAACCTCTATTTTAACTATTCTATCTAAAATAGCTTCATTAGTATGATCTGATTTAAATTTCTCCCATTCAGCTTCATTGGAGTGAGCCAATATAACTCCATCAAAATATATCATAGAGCCTTTGCCTGGTGATGGTATTGATTTTTCCTGAGTTGCTGTAATTATAGTATGAAGATATTCAACATCATTTTTGAATACTTCTATAAATTCAACTAAACCTCTGTTACCTACATTGAATGCTCCATTTAAAGAGAAAATTCTTGGATCATCCTCTGGGTACATATCCATTTTAGAAATATCAACAGAACCAGTTAATATTGATGTATCCTGATTATTAGGATCTACTGGTGGTACTACACCGACACCTTTTCTGGATCTTATTGAGAAGCTAGTTTCAACAACTGGGAACTTTTCATATTGTCCATCATATTCATGCAGTAATCTATATCTACAGGCTGGACACAAATCTCCTTCTATCTGAACTCCTAAGTATTCCTCAAACTCACCTCTAAGATGTTTTGGTATGAGATGTAGTGGTTCTTCATGCATCGGACATCCTTTTAATGAATAAATAGGGTCCGCTGTCTCTAGCGCTTTTTTTAGAGCCTCTACTAAAGAAGATTTTCCTGCTCCAACTGGCCCAACAAGATATAATACCTGTCTAGCTTCTTCACCTTTCATTGCAGCAGAATAAAAATAATTAACAAGCTTTATAAGCACTTTATCTATACCAAAAAAATCATCCTTAAAGAAATTGTATCTTTTAATTATGTCATTTCCATATATTTTTTTAACTCTTGGGTTATCCTCTGCTTTTAATACATCAAATCCTTTTTCCATTAGTAAATTGTACATTCTTTCATGAGCAAGTTTTGCCACCTCTGGTTTGTTTCTCACTAGTTCTAAATATTCTAAAAAGCTTCCTTCAAATTTACTCTTATTTCTCTTTTCTCTATCATGTAGAATTAATTCTTCAAAATCCATATTCCACACCTCCTTTTATAAAATATATTCCACCTATCTATTACCATATGACAAAAAAAAGAAACCTGTAAAAGTTTATTTAAAAACTTTTTCTACAAAAACCCTTTACTAAAACATATACACTTTGCAAAAGCTTATTTGTAAATTTTTTACTCCACAGTATGGACAAATTATCCCTTTTATTGGTATAATTTTATTGGAAATATATTACATATGACACACATAAGTAAATCATCCGTATATAGGAGGGGAATCAGAATGATAATGGGGATAGATGTTGGTTATTCTCATACAAAAGTGTACACGTCAAACGGACGGGATATTTTTAGAAGCACTGTCACGAATGGAATTATGGACATAAACGTCAATGCTATAAAAGTAAAAATAGCTGGAAATGAATACACTGTAGGTGAGAATACAGGTAACTTTTCTGTAAAACTTAATAAGATCGATGATGCAGTATTTAGACTATGTCTTTACACTGCTGTAGCAAGAAATCTTCCAATTGGAGAAGATGAAGTTCAACTTGTAATTGGGCTTCCTGTTCAATATTATAAGGATCAAAAGCTAGAACTAAAAAAAGCTTTAGAAGGTATCCAAGTATTTTTAAGTCTTAACGATAAACCAATAAGGTTTAAAATTACTAAGTGCGTAGTATTTCCTCAATCTGCTGGTGTATTTGTACTTCATCCAGATATATTTGAAGGCAGCAATATAGTAATTGATATTGGTGGCATGACTGTTGATGTTTCTTACTTCAATGATATGACACTTCAAGATTACAGAACCTATGAGCTTGGAATGATTAAGCTATATGATAAACTTGTTCAAAATATTAAAGCTGAATTTGGGGTAAGCTATGATATTCTAAATGCTGAAGACATCATAAAAAATAAACGAATTTTCAGAGACGGCGAACTCATTGATTGCACAGATGTAGTTAATACCACCTTAAGGACTCATGCCAGTCTTATCATTAACAGAGTAATGGCTGGACTTAGCCAATATGATACTTCTCAAAGACACTTTATCGGTGGAGGTTCTTACATATTAGGAGAGTACCTACCTGTTAAAGCAATTAAGGAAGATATATATGCAAATGCAGAAGCTTTCTTTAAGATAGGAGTTGAGAGATTTGCGTCATAAGATAACGTTAAGTATACAACCATCAGTAAAGGAAAAAGGCCAACAGCGTGCCGACGAGATGTTTTCAGGTAATTTTTCTATGTACATAACTTATTTGATAAATAAAGATGTAAAGGGAATCATAGAAACACCAATATATAGAAATGACCTTTCCTCAAACATTCCACCAAAACAAGAAAATGATGCCTATGAAAAGCGTAAGGATGAAATAGCCTGTGCTATTGATAATATTCTAGGCATTGATTAAATATAAAGTTCATTTAAAAGTCCACTCACAGTTCATTGTGAGTGGACTTTTGTATTTATCTATTTGAACTCGTACTTCTCCTAAACACATTCATGATAAGCGGACGGATTTTTTTAATAAATTTCTCTATAATCATATACACAGCTGCAATAAACCTGAAATTTATGAATTTCCCTTATTGTAATATATATACACATGTATATTTCATTTAATAAAAGCAAAATATATTTTCATATGAAAATATATTGGGAGGAATAATACATATATGGACAACCAAGAATTTTTAAAAAGCTTTCCTGAATCCTTTTGGATGGCATCTACTAATGCCACAGATTACCCTTCCCTTGATCAAGATATATCTGTAGATATAGCAATAATTGGTGGTGGTATTACAGGTATCTCCTGCGCATATTCGCTTAAAGACGAAGGCTTTAAAATAGCGATTCTTGAAGCAGACCATATAGCTCAAGGAGCTTCTGGTCATACTACAGCTAAAGTCACCTCACAGCACGGACTTATTTATAATAAAACTAAGCTTCAACTTGGCGAAGAATTAGCTAAACAATATGCTGAGGCCAATGAACATGCTATTCAGAGAATAAAATCCATAATAGATACTCATCATATCGATTGTGATTATAAAACTGAATCTGCCTTCATTTATACACAGCAAGATAATTATGTTCAAAAAATTTATAATGAAATAGCCACTGCTTCAGATTTAGGAATTAAAGCTTCTTTCGTAGATAATATACCATTTCCAATAGATATCAAGGCTGCAGTTCGCTTTGATGATCAAGGTCAATTTCATCCAAGAAAGTATCTTTTAGCCTTAGCAAAAGAAATTACTAATAGCAATTGCACTATATATGAAAAAACTAGAATTGTGGGGATTGATGAATCAAATAAATATACTTTGACTACTGAACGAGGAAATAAAATAACTGCTGATAAGGTTATAATCGCATCTCATTACCCATTCTACAACAAACAAGCAATGTACTTTGCAAGACTTTATTGTGAGCGTTCTTATGCTTTAGCAGTTAAAGCCAAAGAAAAGTACCCTGGTGGAATGTACTTATCAGCTGAAGATCCAAAACGCTCATTACGCTTAATTAATAGCCCTAATGGAGATTTAATAATGGTCGGTGGTGAAACTCACAAGACAGGACAAAGTAAAGATACCTTTAAGCACTACGAAGCAATAATGAACTTTGCAAATGGCATTTTTACTGTAGAAGATATACCCTACAAATGGTCAGCTCAAGATTGCATAACCGTAGATGATATACCTTACGTCGGCAAATACATAGCTAATTCACCAAACCTGTATGTAGCTACTGGCTTTAGGAAATGGGGTATGACTAACAGTATGGCAGCAGCCATAATTATTAAAGACTTAATTGTTGTTGGAAAAAGTCCTTGGCAGGATGTTTATAATCCTTCACGTAAAACAATTATTGCTTCAGCAAAAAACTTTGTTGTTGAAAACTTTAATGTAGCTGAAGAACTTTTAGGTGGTAAGCTTTCTCCATTACCAGAAGATATTTTCCTAGAGCCTGATGAAGGGAAGCTAGTAAAAATAAATGATGAAAGAATAGGTGTTTATAGAGATGAACATTGCAAACTTCATAAGGTAAATACTACTTGCACTCATATGGGCTGCGAACTAAACTGGAACTCAGCTGAAAGAACTTGGGATTGCCCTTGTCATGGTTCAAGATTCTCACATAAGGGAGACATCGTTGAAGGACCTGCAGTAAAACCATTGAGCTTTGATAATAACGTAAACACAATTGGGAAATTACTTAATGAAGACTTTTAAATAAAAATGGCCCTTTCCAGGATTAGCTGCAATCATTAACCTTAGCTAACCTTCGAAAGGACCATTTCTTATTTAATTGATAATTTTAAACTTAAACTATAGTCTTTGTTTTAATGCCTGTATAGCTAATGCATATCCTTGAAGTCCAAGTCCAACAATTTGACCAATGCAAGCTGCTGCAGTTACAGACTTATGTCTAAATTCTTCTCTTTTGTGAATGTTGGATATATGAACTTCAATAGTTGGAAGATTAACTGCTAATAGTGCATCATAAATAGCAATACTATAATGAGTATACGCTCCTGGGTTTATAACTATTCCGTCATACTTTCCTAATGTATCATGAATAATATCAATTAATGCTCCTTCACTATTGCTTTGACGGACATCAACTTCAACATTTATCTCCTTAGCCTTTTCTTCAATAATCTTGCATAAGGTTTCATAATTGTCCTGTCCATAAATACCTTTTTCTCTTGTTCCTAACATATTTATATTAGGTCCATTTAAAACTAAAAATTTCATCCCACTCCACTCTTTCTCATTAAAACTATAGATTTCCAAACCTCCATATCGATTATCCCTAAAAGTTTAGCCCATTCATGACACTATTTAAGTATTAAATTAATTTATTGCTTCTACACGAATAACTCAACATTTCAACTTGGAAATCCTTAATATCAAATATGATTATTTCCGCTTAAGATAGAATCTAAAATTGCTAAGGCTGTAACACCTTCAATTACAGGCACTATTCTATGAATCATTGATGGATCATGAGCACTTACTGTATCTACAGTAGTATTCTCCTTAGTGCTTATATCTACAGTCTTTTGAGGCTTAGCTATTGTAGGTGGTGGCTTAACAGCAACTCTAAATATTATTGGCATTCCATTTGTTATACCAGCTACTATTCCGCCACTATGGTTGGTATAAGTTTTTACTTTATCACCTTCCATGTACATTTGATCATTCGCTTGTGAGCCTCTCAAATTAGCAATATTAAAACCTTCTCCAAACTCTACTGCTTTTATCGATGGTATAGAAAATAAAAGATGTGAGATCACACTTTCCATTGAATCAAAAAATGGATTCCCTACTCCACCTGGAATATTAATAGCAGCACACTCTACAATTCCTCCGATGGTATCTTTTTGATACTTAGCTTTTAATATTTCTGTCTGCATTATTAATCCCATATCATCTTTAATTACAGGAAACAATTTCTCAGGCAATGATTTTAATAGTTCCTCACTTACATTAACCTTATCAAAGACTTCATCAAATATATCTGCAATCTTTAATATATGAGCACCTATTACTATATTTTTTTCCTTCAAAATCAGCTTAGCTACAGCGCCAGCAAACAATAATGGTGCTGTAAGTCTTCCTGAGTGGTGTCCACCACCTCTATAATCATTGAATCCATTATATCTTAAGTGTTCTGTATAATCGCCAAAAGATGGTCGCATTTTATCTTTAAATTCATCGTTGTCAGCTTGCTTGATGTCTTTGTTTTTTATTGTTGCTGTTAATGGAGCGCCTGTAGTATATCCATTAAAATATCCCGTTGTAATAATAAATTCATCATCTTCTTGTCGTGGTGTTGCTACGTTGTAATTTCCTGAGAGTCTTCTTTTCATTTCTTTTTTTATAAACTCAAGATCAAGTTTAACTCCACTGGGGATTCCATGGATTGTTACACCTATAATATCTCCTTGGGACTCACCAAATAAAGATACTTTCATTATGTTTCCCCAAACACTGCTCATCTAGTTCGCCTCCTATTATCTGAAATATTGCCTCCCCTTAAGCTGTCTGTTTTATTAACTTACGTCTCAAAATTTTAGGTAAAAGTTTTTTAATCTTTGGAGATATACTGTTAATATCTCTTTCTGTTATAACACCTGAGAATATAAGTATTGTTACATAAAGATATGCTGCAATGATAATTGCTATACTTACTGCAATGAGTATTGATAATTTATATGGTAAAACAATGTGTAATGCCTTAAAGAAACCATTATAACTCAATATTCCTGCTATTCCCATCCATAAGGATGCTATGCAAGGTTTTATAAACTGTGATAAGATTTTAACTCTTAACTTAAGCTTATTCCTCATATAATTTCTCATTAAGAATAGTGGCAGCGCATAATACACTAAATTTGCAATCAAAACTCCATATATGTGCAAATGTATATTAACCACCAAAATATAATCTAAAAGAATTTTAGGAATTAAGCCTATTACCATAAGTATCGTTGCTACATACATTTTATTAATACTTTGAAGTATTGTTATATGTATTTGAACAAGAGACCAAATTATTATTATGAAGGAACCATACATCATTAATTCATGTCCTTGACCTAACAACAACCTATATATAGGTTCACTCAATGCTGACAATCCTACAGTACAAGGTACTGCAACTAATAAGCATAACTTTATCGAATAGTTTATCTTTGCCACTGCCGCTTTAGTGTTATTCGTAGCAATTACCGCTGCAATACTTGGAAGAACAGATGTTGATAAAGCTATAATAATAGCAATAGGAACATTGCTCAGTGTATTATATTTTGCCAAAATACCAAAAAGTATTGTAGCTTCATTTTTTGAAAAACCTGCTACCATTAACCTACTCATTACTATCTTAGTATCTACAATAAAAGCAGCATTAATTACACCTTGCGAAATAGCTATTGGCAAAGCTATATTCACTATGTTTTTTACTATTGTTTTGTTTCTAATTGCCTTAACAATTTTACTGCTTTGTGGCATTTTGATTTTAGCTCTTTTGATATATACCACATGTAAATACATAAGTGCCGCTAAAGCTCCTAGTGGTGTTCCTATCGTAGCTCCTGCAACACCCCATTCTACTCCTTTTGGCATCCATAAATAAGCAAACAATATACTAAAGAATACATTAGCAATTTGCTCAATAACTTGAGATATAGCTGTAGGGGTCATATAATGACTTCCTTGAAAGTATCCTCTGTACACAGATACTACTGCTGTTAAAAAAATAGTTGGTGATAAAGTTATTAACGATATTTTGGCCTCATCAAATTCTGTAAAATTTGCAAAAAACTTAGCGCCAAAAGCTAATACTAAAGTCATAAATAGTCCTAGAAGAAACATTAATAACATAGTTAGCTTAAATGCCCGTTTAACAGCTTTATAATTTTCCAGAGCTGTAAGCTCAGAGATATATTTTGAAACTGCCGTTGATATTCCAGTGCTAGTTAGCCCATATATAAAAAGAAAAACAGTATAAGTGGCTTGATAAATACCATAGCCCTCGTCTGCTAAAACTCTTATTAGAAAAGGTAAATATAATAATGAAAATATCTTTCCTAACATAGTAGCTACAGTTAATATTGCGAAGCCTTTTGTTGTAGATTGCTTTTCCATAATTTCTCCTTAAAAAAGAATATAGGTTACAAAATATATAATATCACGTAATTTCTTCTTCGACCATAACTGATTCTATATTGTGTATAATCCTCTAACATATGCTTAAATTTTTGATAAACTTGAAAATTTGTTCACCACTTTTCACCTTGTATTATAATAAAAAGTTTTATAATGAAACTACACTTAAAATTCTGTTTTATAGTAATAAAGCTTGATAAGTTGTGAATTAACTTTATTGCAATATATGCTAAAAAACTTTATAATATCGAATTTAAAAAAACAAGAAAAAAGCAATACCTCAGATTATTTATGAAGCATTGCCTTATTATTTAATTACTATATATTTTTTAATTCATATCAAAATCATTCTTATAATATTTTCGTAGTATTTATTTGCTAAGTCATATTTAATTATCATACATTTTTCAATTTATTAAATATTTTTATCTAGCTTGATTTTATATTTTTCTTTAGTGCACCTAATAAAAATGTTGTTACTAATGTCCCTGCTAAGATCGCTATTAAATAAGGTATCTTATTACTTACAACTGGAAGAACAAATAATCCGCCATGAGGTGCTGGAAGAGCTACCTTAAATGCCATAGATAATCCTCCTGCTACTGCTGATCCAGCTATACATGATGCCAATACTCTTATAGGGTCTGCTGCTGCAAACGGTATAGCCCCTTCTGTTATAAAGCTCAAGCCCATAATATAACAAGTTTTACCTGCATCTCTTTCTTCTTTAGTAAATTTGTTTCTAAATAAAGTTGTTGCAAGTGCTATTCCAAGAGGAGGTACCATACCACCAGCCATAATTGCTGCATGTGGATAATTATTTCCTGCTGCTATCATAGCTAAACCAAATGTATAAGCTGCTTTATTTACTGGACCACCCATATCTATAGCCATCATTCCGCCTAATACTATTCCTAATAAAACCATATTACTTGTTCCTAAAGAATTAAGCCAATTTTCTAAACCTTTATTCATTGCAGTTACTGGATCTACTACAACTAATAACATTACAGCTCCAGTTATAAATATACCAAATAGAGGATAAAGTAATACTGGTTTTAAACCTTCCAATGATTCTGGCATAAATTCAAATACTTTTTTAAGTAAAACAACAACATAACCACCAAGGAAACCTGCAATAAGTCCACCTAGGAATCCTGCACCACTGTTAGCTGCAATAAGTCCACCAACCATAGCTGGCGCAAAACCTGGTCTATCTGCTATACTCATACCTATAAATCCTGCAAGAACTGGTATCATTAATTTGAAAGCATTTCCACCACCTATATCCATTAAAAGCTTAGCAAAGGAATTGTAAGATGGATCTTCTGGATCAAAAGCTTTAATTCCAAACATGAAACATATTGCTATTAATATACCGCCACCAACTACAAAAGGAAGCATATTAGATACACCATTCATAAGGTGTTTGTAAAAGCCCTTTTTGACCTTAACATCTGAGCCCTTTGAACCACTATCTTTAGCTTTGTAAACTGGAGCATCCCCCTTAAGGATTCTATTTATAAGTCCTTCTGGATTCTTCATTCCTTGAACTACTGGAACTTCAATAACTCTTTTTCCATCAAACCTGTCCATCTCAACTTGTTTATCAGCTGCAACAATAACTCCTGCAGCCCTAGCAATTTCTTCATCTGTTAAAACATTCTTTGCCCCTGTTGAACCGTTAGTCTCAACCTTGATACATATCCCCATCTCTCTGCCTTTGTTTTTTATAGCATCGGCCGCCATATAAGTGTGGGCAATTCCCGTTGGACAAGCTGTAACAGCAACGATGAATTTACCAGTAGTACCTATGCTTTCTTTAGTCTCTTTACTTAAGAATTCAGCTTCTGTCTTGTCTATTAATGAAACAACTTCTTCTTCAGACTTTGCATTTAGTAAAGCTGCTTTAAAATCTGGATTCATAAGCATAGTTGAAAGTCTGGAAAGAGTGTCTAAATGCTCATTATTAGCACCTTCACTAGCAGCAATCATAAATACTATGTTTACCTTTTCTCCATCTAAAGAATCATATTCTACACCTTCTCTTGATACTCCAAAAGCAAGAGCTGGTTTTTTCACTGCTTTTGTTTTAGCATGAGGTATCGCAATACCTTCACCTATACCAGTAGAATATTCTTTTTCTCTTTTCCATATTTCTTTTTTAAATAATTCCTTATCAGCTAAAACCTTAGCAGAATGAAGCTTATTAACTAACTCATCTATAACTTGCTCTTTATTTCTTGCTTTTAGGTTTAAAGTAATTGTTTCCTTTTTGATAAGCTCTGTTATCCTCATAATTAACTCCTCCTATTTGTCTTTTGATTTAATTTGCCCACATTTTTGTGATAACGTTTTCATAAAATTTTTTATCATCTCTTTTAAGCAAGGATTCTACATAAATTTGTTTCCTATATGATTAGATATTTAACTTATTTGTTCGTCCTATAAGTTCCCACATTCCAAACTAAAGTTCTTCGCCCAGCTTATTGCCTTACATCTTTGTTCTAACATTAAAATATTTTTAAATATCTTTTGTTATAGTTGTGGTTATATATAAGTTTTCCTATCCTAAGATTAAGCTATTTACCCATTTTATCAATTTGATTCTTTGTCCTATGGACAAAAATATCCTTTCATACTTACCTAGTTATGAGTGTGGTTATCTATATACAGATAACCACATATAAATCTAAGTTACATTCCTGTGATTCTTTAACTATATAAACCTTTAGAATAAAGCTATAATATTTAATACAATTTGTTAACCTCTACCTTATCTAAAATTAGTTCAAATTCTTCTTTAGTACATAAATCCATTGAAAAAGCTGTTGCACTACCTGAAGCTGTGCCATGAACCAACGCTTCCTTAATATCTTTAGTTTTAGTGTATCCTTCTATGAAACCAGCTACTAGAGAATCACCTGCTCCCACAGAATTTTTAACTTGTCCTTTAGGTGCTTTAGCCCTAAATACCCCCTGATCACATATTAACAAAGATCCGTCTCCAGCCATTGAAACTATAACATTCTCTGCACCCATCTCTCTTAATTTACTAGCATATTCTATTACTTCTTCAAGAGAATCTATTTTGGTATTAAAAAGTTCTGCTAATTCACTTTTATTAGGTTTTATCAGAAATGGCTTGTGTGTTAAGGTACTTAAAAGTAATTCTCTAGTTGTATCAACTACAACCTTTATTTTTTGACTTTTTAAAGCTTTTATAAGCTGCACATATGTGTCTTTTGACAATGAACTTTGTACACTTCCTGCTAATACAAGAACATCATTATCCTTTAGTTTTGCTATCTTTTCCTTAAGTTCATTAAATTTATCTTCAGAAATTTTAGGGCCAGCTCCATTAATCTCAGTCTCCATATTTGACTTTATCTTAATATTTATTCTAGTGTCTTCTTCTACTTCAATAAAATCCGTCTCTACGCCAAACCCTTTTAAAGACTCCTTAATGTAATATCCAGTAAAGCCTCCAACAAAACCTAAGGCTTTACTTTCAACCCCTAAATGTTTCAATACTCTTGAAACATTTATCCCTTTACCACCAGGATATTTTTCATCAACCTCAGTTCTATTTACCTCACCCAAAGAAAAATCATCAACCTTTACGATATAATCAATCGATGGGTTTAATGTAACTGTATATATCATTCTTCCTCAACCTTTCTAATCTCAGTTAACTTCGAATATTCTCCAAAGTTTGTAGATGACGAGGTTATTATACTAGCTTTGTCTAATGACGCTACTTGCATAAAGTATTGTTGACCAAATTTACTTTCATCAGCTAAGACAAAACTTTCTTTAGAAGCTTTCATAGCCATCTCCTTTAAAGTACTCTCCTCAGCATCTGGTGTGGTATATCCATGTATCAAGTGTATACCATTTATACCTAAAAAACTCTTATCAAATTTGTACCTTTCAAGATTTCTTATTGCTTCGATGCCTACTACTGCTTTAGTTGAACTTTTAATTTTCCCACCTATGATATAGGCCTCTATTTTACTTTCAATCAATAATTCAATGTGTTTTAACCCATTAGTAACAACAACAATATCTTTACCTTCTAGATAGGGTACCATTTCATAAGTAGTAGTTCCTGCATCTAGATAAATACTATCTCCATTTTCTACTAAGGAAGCAGCATATTTTGCTATTGCTTTTTTATCATCAACATTTATATTCTGTTTTTCATTATAAGTCGGTTCAATTAGACTTTTTTTCATCGCGGTAGCACCACCATGAACCCTTTTTAATGCATTAATGCTATCTAAATAAGCTAGATCCCTTCTTATAGTTGCTTCAGAAACTTGTAAGCTATCAATTAATTCTGGGATAGTTACAACATCTCTTTCCTTTAGTAAATTTAATATACGACTCTTGCGTTCTTCTATTAACATTTTCACACCCCATTTACAAGAGTAACCCAAATCATTCATTTAGACCACTCAAAGCTCAGTTACGGCTTGTTTATCAAATCACCTTACACTCTCCTATAGCTTTTCTTTAATGATACTAATAGACTAACTTGGATTA
Source organism: Clostridium cellulovorans 743B (assembly GCF_000145275.1). Classification (NCBI taxonomy): domain Bacteria; kingdom Bacillati; phylum Bacillota; class Clostridia; order Eubacteriales; family Clostridiaceae; genus Clostridium; species Clostridium cellulovorans. The sequence continues at coordinate 128,482 of NC_014393.1, read as the reverse complement.
TAATTAAATCTTCAGTTTGTTTCTATAATCAAATTATATACTATGTAAACATTTAAATCAATCATTTTATTTCAAAAACAATCACTTTTTTTCATTTTCAGCCACATTCAATCATAATCTTTCATTTGGCTACTAAAGGCTAGTTCACTTCTTTTATAGAATTTTTATATGTTACATAGATCTTTTAACTTATAAATCTTCCTCAAAAGAAATATCAAGATATATTTTGATGATTTTCCCTTTATACTTTTGATAATATTTATTTACTATAGGTTATTATTGAACATAAAAAAAGCATCATGATATAATCATGATGCTTTCCTGGTGGCTCGACCAGGAATCGAACCAGGGACACGAGGATTTTCAGTCCTCTGCTCTACCGACTGAGCTATCGAGCCATAGAACCCAGCGACAACCTACTTTCCCACAAGACCTCTCCTGCAGTATCATCGGCCCTTAGTAGCTTAACCGTCGTGTTCGGAATGGGAACGGGTGTTACCTACCAGGCATAATCACTGGATACACTTTAAAATTTCTTTTAAAGTTCAGAGTGTTCTCTGAAAATTGCATAGATATTAAAAACTTTGTTTAGGTTAAGCCCTCGATCTATTAGTATGAGTCAGCTGAACATGTTACCATGCTTACACCCCTCACCTATCAACCTTGTGTTCTTCAAGGGATCTTACTAGCTTACGCTATGGGAAATCTAATCTTGAGGTGGGCTTCACGCTTAGATGCTTTCAGCGTTTATCCCTTCCCGACATAGCTACCCAGCCATGCTCCTGGCGGAACAACTGGTACACCAGAGGTCAGTCCATCCCGGTCCTCTCGTACTAAGGACAGCTCCTCTCAAATTTCCTACGCCCGCGACGGATAGGGACCGAACTGTCTCACGACGTTCTGAACCCAGCTCGCGTGCCGCTTTAATGGGCGAACAGCCCAACCCTTGGGACCTTCTCCAGCCCCAGGATGCGACGAGCCGACATCGAGGTGCCAAACCTCCCCGTCGATGTGGACTCTTGGGGGAGATCAGCCTGTTATCCCCGAGGTAGCTTTTATCCGTTGAGCGATGGCCCTCCCACGAGGAACCACCGGATCACTAAGCCCGACTTTCGTCCCTGCTCCACTTGTAGGTGTCGCAGTCAGGCTCCCTTCTGCCTTTGCACTCTTCGAACGATTTCCGACCGTTCTGAGGGAACCTTTGGGCGCCTCCGTTACTTTTTTGGAGGCGACCGCCCCAGTCAAACTGCCCATCTAACAATGTCCGGCACCCAGATTCATGGGTTTCCGTTAGAATCCCAATACTGTCAGGGTGGTATCCCAAGGTTGACTCCATAGAACCTGACGGCCCTACTTCCCAGTCTCCCACCTATCCTGTACAGACAATATCGAAACTCAATGCTAAACTACAGTAAAGCTCTACGGGGTCTTTCCGTCCAATCGCGGGTAGCAAGCATCTTCACTTGCACTACAATTTCGCCGGATTTACAGTTGAGACAGTGCCCAAATCATTACGCCATTCGTGCGGGTCGGAACTTACCCGACAAGGAATTTCGCTACCTTAGGACCGTTATAGTTACGGCCGCCGTTTACTGGGGCTTAAGTTCATGCCTTCGCTTGCGCTAAGCAATCCCCTTAACCTTCCAGCACCGGGCAGGCGTCAGCCCCTATACATCAGCTTTCGCTTTAGCAGAGACCTGTGTTTTTGCTAAACAGTTGCTTGGGCCTATTCTCTGCGGCCTAGCTTGCGCTAGGCACCCCTTCTCCCGAAGTTACGGGGTCAATTTGCCGAGTTCCTTAACTGTAATTCTTCCGCTGGTCTTAGGATTCTCTCCTCACCTACCTGTGTCGGTTTGCGGTACGGGTACTATTTTGCTCTCTAGAGACTTTTCTTGGCAGCGTGGAATCAGGTACTTCGCTACTAAATTTCGCTCCCCATCACACCTCAGAGTATTAGCACGCGGATTTGCCTACGTACACCCCTAAATGCTTAGACCAACATCCAATAGTTGGCACACCCTATCCTCCTGCGTCATCCCATCGATAATAACGCTAATAGTAGTATCGGAATATCAACCGATTGTCCATCACCTACGCCTTTCGGCCTCAGCTTAGGTCCCGACTAACCCTGGGCGGACGAGCCTTCCCCAGGAAACCTTAGGTTTTCGACCATTAAGATTCTCACTTAATTCTCGCTACTTATGCCAACATTCTCACTTCTGTACAGTCCACAGCTCCTTCCGGTACTGCTTCTGCCCATACAGAAAGCTCCTCTACCACTCCTTACGGAGTCCATAGCTTCGGTGGTAAGTTTGAGCCCCGGACATCTTCGGCGCAGGATCTCTTGACTAGTGAGCTATTACGCACTCTTTAAATGAGTGGCTGCTTCTAAGCCAACATCCTAGTTGTCTTAGAAATCCCACATCCTTTTCCACTTAACTTACACTTGGGGACCTTAGCTGATGGTCTGGGCTTTTTCCCTTTTGACTACGGACCTTATCATTCGCAGTCTGACTGCCGGGGTAAAAGTATATGGCATTCGGAGTTTGATAGAGTTCGGTAACTGTTGTCAGCCCCTAGCTCATTCAGTGCTCTACCTCCATTACTCATTTTACCCGACGCTAGCCCTAAAGCTATTTCGAGGAGAACCAGCTATCTCCGAGTTCGATTGGAATTTCTCCGCTATCCACAGCTCATCCCATGGTTTTTCAACACCAATGTGGTTCGGTCCTCCACGAGGTTTTACCCTCGCTTCAACCTGGCCATGGATAGGTCACCCGGTTTCGGGTCTACGGCATGCAACTAGTCGCGCTGTTCACACTTGGTTTCCCTTCGGCTACGTACCTTAAGTACTTAACCTTGCTGCATACCGTAACTCGTTGGCTCGTTCTACAAAAAGCACGTCGTCACACTCATATGGTGCTTCGACCGGTTGTAGGCATACGGTTTCAGGTTCTATTTCACTCCCCTTCCGGGGTTCTTTTCACCTTTCCCTCACGGTACTTCTTCACTATCGGTCACTAGGTAGTATTTAGCCTTGGGAGGTGGTCCTCCCTGCTTCCCACAAGGTTTCACGTGTCTCGTGGTACTCTGGATATACTCTCGCTATCATTCGCTTTCTCCTACGGGGCTATTACCCTCTATGGCTTAGCTTTCCAGCTATCTTCGAATAACAAACTCTAGCTTTTATGAGTATTCCACAACCCCAGAGATAAATCTCTGGTTTGGGCTCTTTCCCTTTCGCTCGCCGCTACTTAGGAAATCGAATTTCTTTCTCTTCCTCTGGGTACTTAGATGTTTCAGTTCCCCAGGTGTGGCTTCATGTAGCTATGTATTCACTACAGGATATACATCGTTTGATGCATAGGTTTCCCCATTCGGAAATCTCCGGATCACTGGCTATTTGCGCCTACCCGAAGCTTATCGCAGCTTATCGCGTCCTTCTTCGCCTCCTAGTGCCAAGGCATTCACCATACGCCCTTTGTAGCTTAACCTAAAAATTGCTATAACCTGCGCATTGCTTCGTCACTTTCGCCTCTGCGGTGCTCATTTACATAAGTAAACTCCGCTTCCTCGAGTTTTCAGTTCCTCGCACTGCTTGGTTCTATCAATTTTTAATTTGGTCTAATTAACACGTTATCGGTTAATCTTATCAAATTAAATTAGTCTTAATTATACAAAGTTTATATAAATAACTTTACTTGGTTTTTAATATCTTATGCAATTTTCAAAGAACAACTTTTCCTTTTTATACAAGCTTTCGCTTTACATAAAAAAGACTTCCAAATCTCTTAGCCGTTAGGCTTTGATCTCTGGAAATTGAACAGAAGAAAGACCCAGTGGACACAGTGTCTTACAAGTAAAACTACTGTGTCATTTTCCTTAGAAAGGAGGTGATCCAGCCGCAGGTTCTCCTACGGCTACCTTGTTACGACTTCACCCCAATCATCGACCCCACCTTCGGCCGCTGGCTCCTTACGGTTACCTCACGGACTTCGGGTGTTGCCGACTCTCATGGTGTGACGGGCGGTGTGTACAAGGCCCGGGAACGTATTCACCGCGACATGCTGATTCGCGATTACTAGCAACTCCAACTTCATGTAGGCGAGTTTCAGCCTACAATCCGAACTGGGACGAGTTTTATAGATTTGCTCCACCTCACGGTCTTGCGTCTCGTTGTACTCGCCATTGTAGCACGTGTGTAGCCCTAGACATAAGGGGCATGATGATTTGACGTCATCCCCACCTTCCTCCTGGTTAACCCAGGCAGTCTTGCTAGAGTGCTCAACTAAATGGTAGCAACTAACAATAAGGGTTGCGCTCGTTGCGGGACTTAACCCAACATCTCACGACACGAGCTGACGACAACCATGCACCACCTGTCTTCCTGTCACCTCAAAGAGGTAACTTCCCCAGTTACGGGTAATTCAGGAGATGTCAAGTCTAGGTAAGGTTCTTCGCGTTGCTTCGAATTAAACCACATGCTCCGCTGCTTGTGCGGGCCCCCGTCAATTCCTTTGAGTTTTAATCTTGCGACCGTACTCCCCAGGCGGAATACTTAATGCGTTAGCGGCGGCACAGAGGTCATGACAACCCCTACACCTAGTATTCATCGTTTACGGCGTGGACTACCAGGGTATCTAATCCTGTTTGCTCCCCACGCTTTCATGCCTCAGCGTCAGTTACAGTCCAGAAAGTCGCCTTCGCCACTGATGTTCTTCCTAATCTCTACGCATTTCACCGCTACACTAGGAATTCCACTTTCCTCTCCTGCACTCTAGACTTCCAGTTTGAAATGCAGCACCCAAGTTGAGCTCGGGTATTTCACATCTCACTTAAAAATCCGCCTACACATCCTTTACGCCCAGTAAATCCGGACAACGCTTGCCACCTACGTATTACCGCGGCTGCTGGCACGTAGTTAGCCGTGGCTTGTTCTTTAGGTACCGTCATTATCGTCCCTAATCAAAGAGCTTTACAACCCGAAGGCCTTCATCACTCACGCGGCGTTGCTGCATCAGGGTTTCCCCCATTGTGCAATATTCCCCACTGCTGCCTCCCGTAGGAGTCTGGACCGTGTCTCAGTTCCAATGTGGCCGATCACCCTCTCAGGTCGGCTACGCATCGTCGCCTTGGTGAGCCGTTACCTCACCAACTAGCTAATGCGCCGCGGGCCCATCTTATAGCGGATTGCTCCTTTGATACATCTCTCATGCGAGAATTGCATTTTATGCGGTATTAATCTTCCTTTCGGAAGGCTATCCCCCTCTATAAGGCAGGTTGCCCACGTGTTACTCACCCGTCCGCCGCTAATCCACCCCGAAGGGCTTCATCGCTCGACTTGCATGTGTTAAGCACGCCGCCAGCGTTCGTCCTGAGCCAGGATCAAACTCTCAATTTAAATTGTTTGAGTTTAAATCTTGACTTTGGTTTTTATTTTAAAACCTCAGAATTTGTCTGGTCTTGTTCTTCTGTTCAATTTTCAAAGATCAATTTTCTTACTTACTCACTATCATCTGACAGCTTATTCAGTATATCATTTCTTTTTTTCCTTGTCAACAAGTTTTTTTTATTAATTTTTGTTGAATTAACATATCGCTTGTCACAACGAAGATAATTCTATCATATTACGCTAGTATTATTTTTATAATATAGGTGATTACAACAATTTAACTTTAATTTTCTTCGTTTTAAAAGGTATTTCTCGCACTTGCTTGTGTTGATACGCTTGAAACAGTTGCTGCTTGATATTCCTAAAATATCTTTTTAAACCATATCAAATTATCGAACTACCCTAAATATACATTGATTTTATCAACAGTATATCAATCATATTATTAGAACTTATATCTCCTAAAAACTTAACCTATAAAATTTAGCATAGAATTTAAGCTATATCTAATTTAAATATTCACCTAATGTTTCTTATCCTAAATTAGAACTTCAATCTTCATTAAAGTATCAACTCCCCTTAATTGATGTTGTCTTTCTAAAAATCAACAATTGCAACTAAATAACCATTGCCTAAATCTGATATAACCTTTAAAGATATATAATATACCTATTTAAAACGATTACATAGTAGATTAAAAAAATATACCTCCCTTTTGTTAGTATCATAAATCAAGAAACAAAAATTAAACTTAACATCCATAAGAAATGGAGATTAACTTATGCATACCCTCCATTTCTTATTATATAATTTTATTTTGAACAAAATTTATAAAATATATACATGTTAAAGTAAATTTTATTTTGAATATATACATTCCGGTAAAGTTACTTCATCAATAATAGTAATCACCGTTAAACAAAACCTTAGATGCAGTTTCATTTTTAGGACTTATTATTAGTCTTTTATTTTTTTCCTACTATAAATTCTTTTATGTACAAAATAACTAATAGCTACTCCCATGCAAATACCAATACTATCTATAAGTACATCTGTCATCTTTCCACTTCTTCCTGGGATATATAGTTGGTGGATTTCATCTGTCGTTGCATAAAGTACAGATAATATTAATGTAAATACACTTGATGCGATTAGATTGTTATATTCTTTGGCAACATTGAATATAAACCATGCTAATATACAATATTCCAAAATATGCGCTGATTTTCTAACTAAAAATGTTAGTATACTTTGAAGTGTTCTATTTTCATCAATACCCATATACCTTAGAGTATTGATAACTACATTGCTCATTTCATTAGAGTCATTTCCGTTCTTACTAGACATATAGAATATAAATGCCATCCATACTATCATAAGTGTCCAAGAAATATTCCTTTTGGTCACTACACATTACCCCTCTATAATTTCTTTTAATAATTTTCGCATTTCTTCAATAGCTACTCTTTCTATAATTTGTAATGAAGTATTTTTATATTTGCATGGCAAACCTAATACAACTGTAGCAATGCCCCCAACTTCCTTATGTATTGAATCAGCTTCAGTTTCATCTATGCAATCTTTTAATGTTATGTCTATATCATTTTCTTTGGCAATATTTAAAATATCCTGTTTGAAACTCTCATTAGCTAAATACTTTCTATTCATATAAATCAGTTGTAACTTATCACTATTTTGAGAACTATCAAAGAATAATGCTCTATCCGGCCTAATTGCTTTTGCTGCAAAGTTACTTTTAAATATGCTGTCTTCCTTATAAGAAAAAACAAAATATACTTCCTTATCTTTAATATTAACTTCCTCTATAACCTTGATCAAAGAATATATTAAAGATATATTACTTACCTCAACTCCAGAAACTTTATTATCAAATACTCGAATTTCTTCATCTATCATCAGAAATTCTCCAGCTTGAATTTGACCAACCAAAATATCAATCTTATCCCCATCATGTATCCTCGCTATTGCCCCCCCTTTTGTCCTAAGATATTTCCCATCTAGCTTAGGTTCGATGTTTGTACCATTTATCTCAACTTTACCACTTTCTTCATTATCTATTTTTACTGCCATATAACCACATCTATTCATAAGAGCACTCATCAATAATTTTTTATTACCAGTTCCAAGTTTTACTATTAGATTTCCTACTTCATCCTCATAGATACAGATGTGTTTTTTTTCAATATATTCTCTTATTACTGCTTTCACTTCTGATATTTCTCTATCAACTCCAAAGGCTTTCGAAATATCATAAAATAATTTATCCACCTTTTATCCTCCTCAGCACTTTAACTTCAAAAAATTATAGGTTAATGCTATTTAACAGTTTTCTTTAATAAAAAATCTAATAATACAATAAGTATTAGAACTACAAAAATGGCTATTTGCACAAATATCACTTCAACATTTATTACCAAGAAAATTGCACCTAAAATTATAGATACTACTCCTATAAAGATATTTAGAAAAGCCTTCACTTTCATATATTCCTTTCCAGTTCCAGGAATAGATATTCCCTTTTTATTTATTAGAATACCTGTCGCTGCTAATATTGCTCCAATTACGATCATTATTATAGCTATCATTTCTCTGCTCATATTAATTCTCCTTTAAAAAACTATTAATCAAATTTTTAGTATCTTCATAATCCTTCTTGCTTATTATAGATGCATATGAATCTACATATCTGCAAGGTACCAATATGTTAATAACATTAGTGCTCATAAGTTCCATCTTATATGCATTACTATCATTATAAATCTTATCATTTATTAGTTGATAAGGAATCCCTATTTTTTCAGCTAAAGCTCTTATATCCCTATTTTTTTCCTTCAGATACAGCACTGGACCCTTATCAATAGAAATGTTCACATCATCTACACCAGGCAAATCAGTACTCTCCACAACATCTAAGTTGATTAGTAAATCTCCTTCTAACTCATAAGCTGCTGCATATGCTCCTCTGTATCCAACTAAACTTTGAGTAGTAAATATACCTTGAATGTTATTACTCTCACTTTCCTGGAGTAACTCTATAAGCATACTACAACCTACACGTCCATTAAACCCTTTGCCTTTTAGCCTGTTAGTGCCCATTTCTTGGAACCTTGTATCATAAACAGCAAAATCACCTAATTCTATGTATTCTCTAGATTCGAATTCTGTTTCTGCACCAATATCTATACAACACCTATCGAGAGTTATACTTTTGCTTCTTTCTTCCTTAGTTTGCAAATGTATCGCTTTAGCTCCTATTACTCCGAGAAGCTTTTTAGTACCTACTAATACGCCTTTACTTACCATATCTCTATTTTCATCACCCAAAGAAGCAATTCTTAAAGTTCCCTCTTTATTAAACCCTGTAATAATGAACCCAGTCTCATCCATATGGGTACTAATAATAATTTTTTTCCTTTTTCCATTCTTATTAGCTATAACATTGCCCATCTTGTCACTATTCAAACTATCAACTTTCCCATTAAGCTCATTAACTATAAAATTTCTTACTTCGTCTTCATATCCAGAAGGTGCTACAAGCTCACTTAATCTTTCTAAAAGCATGTTAATTCCTCCAAATCCAGAAGTTTAATTTCTTCTATGAATCTAGCTACTAATCTTCCTGTGTTTTTTATGTCCCCCAAATTTGCTGTTTCTACGGATGTATGCATATATTTTATTGGTATTGATACTAATACTGTTGGAATACCTCCTCTTGAAACTTGAATATCCCAAGCATCAGATCCTGTATTCCCAGGCTCTACTTCCACTCCAAAAGGAATATAATATTTCCTTGCTACTTCCTTAAGTTTCTTTATCATCCTTGGGTGATTATTAGGACCAATACAAATAATGGGACCATTGCCTAACTTATTTTCCCTGTCCCTGTCTCCAAATTCACCATTATCAAAGGTTACATCTATAGCTATTGCAAGGTTTGGTTTCACTTTATACGATGCCATTTTCGCTCCCCTATGTCCAAGTTCTTCTTGGCATGAACATACAAAAACCACATCTAACTCATGTTCCTTAAGTTCCTGAGCACATATAAGCATCGATAAAATACCTGCTCTATCATCTATTGCTTTACTAGAGATTGTATTTCTCAGTAAGTTTTTATATTCTCCAATTAAAGTCGCTCTATCTCCTATTTTAATAACTTCCTCAAGATATTCTTTAGGATATCCTGTATCTATAAAAAGGTCTGATGTTACTACTGCTTTTTTCAAAATGTTGTCATCAGTCTTGCTCTTTGGAATTCCACCTATAACACCGTTTATAACTTCACATCCATGAATAGCCACTTCTTGTCCTAATAGTATATTAGCGTCCATACCTATAGCTTTAAAACGTAAAAACCCTCCCTCAATCACTTCTGTAATAACTAAGGAAATCTCATCAGAGTGAGCCATAATCATTATTGTACCATTACGCTTTCCTTTTTTATTTATATAAAGATTATAATTCTCATCTTTACTGATCTCTAAATCCTTAATATATCCAAAATTCTTTTCCATAATTGGATGTAACTTAAATTCCAATCCTGATGGTGCATTTTCACTACACAGTTCTCTTAGTAATAACTGATAATTCATGATAATACCTCTCCTCTCTACTACCTTATGTAATTTGTAGCTCACTTCATATATCAATTTAAGTCTAAAAAATATTTTTATAGATCTTTGATATGTAAAATTAACTTATGTATAAACTTAAAACTTTCACCTTATAAACCTACGCTCATGAATTTCTCTAAAACTCATTTAACCCTAAAACCAAAATTTCTTATTAAGAAAATCTATCCTTTTGAAATCTCTCCCAAGGTTATAATCTATACCAATTTTGAATACCCTTCATATTTTAGAAATTTTTTAGAATCTCTATATTACTAAGCTATTTTTAAACACATTTTCTCTTATTCCATATAGATATTATATACATATATCACTAACCATTACTACATTAATAAAGTTTTATTTTTAATTATAAGTATAAATAAATTTATTATTGTCAATAATTACAGAAAAAGTAGTTATGAGGAGGTAGTCTAAATGACTAAAAAAAAGCTATCAATAATAATTTCATTTATAGTAATACTTTTAATAGGTAGTGGGGTTGTTTATTATAATACTTATTCTTCCATAAGTAGAGAAATTCAAAACAGTACCGCATCTATAAAAAGTAATTCATCATCTGTAATTAATAGCGCAATAAATAATACAAATAGTGACTTATCATCAGAAAAAACCAAGAATGATTCAATCGCAACTACTAGTGATGCAACTATGGCAGTAGGAATTGAAAATGAAGATTTTAAATTTATAACCTACAAAGTTAAATCTGGAGATACCTTATTCAGTATAGCTTCGGAACATGCTCCAAGTTATACATGGGATAGTGTAAAAGACGCTATTATAAATAAAAACAGTATAAAAGATCCTAGTCTTATCAAAGCTGGTGATGAAATAGTCATACCTGAAGAAATAGTTAAAGCAAATTAATTTTACAACTTATAAAAGCGCAAAAGACATGTGAATTATCACATGTCTTTTGTCAAGTATGTTTTTTAGCTTTATTAATAATGAAAATATTACTTATTCATTTACGTTCCATTCAGAATAAAACTGTTCTAAAAATGCTTCCATAAAAGTATGTCTTTCTTCAGCATATTTCTTACCGCCCTCAGTATTCATTAAATCTTTTAATAAAAGTAATTTTTCATAAAAATGATTAATTACAGTACCATTGCTATTCTTATATTGCTGAAAATTTTCATGAAATACAGGCTTTATATTCGGATTATACATCTCTTTATTCTTATTACCTCCATACGCAAAAGTTCTTGCAATTCCTATAGCTCCAATTGCATCAAGTCTATCTGCATCTTGAACTATTTTTCCTTCTATTGTATTCATAAGTGAAGCTTCCCCTGCTCCTTTATAAGAAATATCCTTAACTATTCTTGCGACATGTTCAATTAGCTGTTCATCAAGATTAAAGTTAACTAACCACTTTTTCGTTTCCTTATATCCCACTGTTACATCACCATTATAAAACTTCCAATCAGCAATATCATGTAATAATGATGCTAATTTTATTACAAATAAATCTCCTACCCCTTCATTCTTAGCTATCTTCAGTGCATTATTATATACTCTATATATATGCCACCAGTCATGACCAGATCCTTCTCCTTCTAACTTATCCTTTACATATTCCATCGTTATATTAACTATTTCATCATCTTTCAAAGTAAACTGTCTCCTCTCACTTATATCGTGTATAAATCTTATTGTATAAAATCTCGCTATATCTCTTAAACATTTTAGATTAAAGTTTTCATTTATAATACCAATCCTTATATTAATAACTCTAATTAATAATTTCAAATTTCAAACTAAAAAAAATACCTAAGTACAAAGTACTTAGGTATTTTTGGTGCCCCACCGGAGAATCGAACTCCGGACAACATGATTAAAAGTCATGTGCTCTACCGACTGAGCTAGTGGAGCAAAATAAAAAACCCAGCGACAACCTACTTTCCCACAAGACCTCTCCTGCAGTATCATTGGCCCTTAGCAGCTTAACCGTCGTGTTCGGAATGGGAACGGGTGTTACCTACCAGGCATAATCACTGGATACACTTTAAAATTTCTTTTAAAGCTCAGAGTGTTCTCTGAAAATTGCATAGATATTAAAAACTTTGTTTAGGTTAAGCCCTCGATCTATTAGTATGAGTCAGCTGAACATGTTACCATGCTTACACCCCTCACCTATCAACCTTGTGTTCTTCAAGGGATCTTACTAGCTTACGCTATGGGAAATCTAATCTTGAGGTGGGCTTCACGCTTAGATGCTTTCAGCGTTTATCCCTTCCCGACATAGCTACCCAGCCATGCTCCTGGCGGAACAACTGGTACACCAGAGGTCAGTCCATCCCGGTCCTCTCGTACTAAGGACAGCTCCTCTCAAATTTCCTACGCCCGCGACGGATAGGGACCGAACTGTCTCACGACGTTCTGAACCCAGCTCGCGTGCCGCTTTAATGGGCGAACAGCCCAACCCTTGGGACCTTCTCCAGCCCCAGGATGCGACGAGCCGACATCGAGGTGCCAAACCTCCCCGTCGATGTGGACTCTTGGGGGAGATCAGCCTGTTATCCCCGAGGTAGCTTTTATCCGTTGAGCGATGGCCCTCCCACGAGGAACCACCGGATCACTAAGCCCGACTTTCGTCCCTGCTCCACTTGTAGGTGTCGCAGTCAGGCTCCCTTCTGCCTTTGCACTCTTCGAACGATTTCCGACCGTTCTGAGGGAACCTTTGGGCGCCTCCGTTACTTTTTTGGAGGCGACCGCCCCAGTCAAACTGCCCATCTAACAATGTCCGGCACCCAGATTCATGGGTTTCCGTTAGAATCCCAATACTGTCAGGGTGGTATCCCAAGGTTGACTCCATAGAACCTGACGACCCTACTTCCCAGTCTCCCACCTATCCTGTACAGACAATATCGAAACTCAATGCTAAACTACAGTAAAGCTCTACGGGGTCTTTCCGTCCAATCGCGGGTAGCAAGCATCTTCACTTGCACTACAATTTCGCCGGATTTACAGTTGAGACAGTGCCCAAATCATTACGCCATTCGTGCGGGTCGGAACTTACCCGACAAGGAATTTCGCTACCTTAGGACCGTTATAGTTACGGCCGCCGTTTACTGGGGCTTAAGTTCATGCCTTCGCTTGCGCTAAGCAATCCCCTTAACCTTCCAGCACCGGGCAGGCGTCAGCCCCTATACATCAGCTTTCGCTTTAGCAGAGACCTGTGTTTTTGCTAAACAGTTGCTTGGGCCTATTCTCTGCGGCCTAGCTTCCGCTAGGCACCCCTTCTCCCGAAGTTACGGGGTCAATTTGCCGAGTTCCTTAACTGTAATTCTTCCGCTGGTCTTAGGATTCTCTCCTCACCTACCTGTGTCGGTTTGCGGTACGGGTACTATTTTGCTCTCTAGAGACTTTTCTTGGCAGCGTGGAATCAGGTACTTCGCTACTAAATTTCGCTCCCCATCACACCTCAGAGTATTAGCACGCGGATTTGCCTACGTACACCCCTAAATGCTTAGACCAACATCCAATAGTTGGCACACCCTATCCTCCTGCGTCATCCCATCGATAATAACGCTAATAGTAGTATCGGAATATCAACCGATTGTCCATCACCTACGCCTTTCGGCCTCAGCTTAGGTCCCGACTAACCCTGGGCGGACGAGCCTTCCCCAGGAAACCTTAGGTTTTCGACCATTAAGATTCTCACTTAATTCTCGCTACTTATGCCAACATTCTCACTTCTGTACAGTCCACAGCTCCTTCCGGTACTGCTTCTGCCCATACAGAAAGCTCCTCTACCACTCCTTACGGAGTCCATAGCTTCGGTGGTAAGTTTGAGCCCCGGACATCTTCGGCGCAGGATCTCTTGACTAGTGAGCTATTACGCACTCTTTAAATGAGTGGCTGCTTCTAAGCCAACATCCTAGTTGTCTTAGAAATCCCACATCCTTTTCCACTTAACTTACACTTGGGGACCTTAGCTGATGGTCTGGGCTTTTCCCTTTTGACTACGGACCTTATCATTCGCAGTCTGACTGCCGGGGTAAAAGTATATGGCATTCGGAGTTTGATAGAGTTCGGTAACTGTTGTCAGCCCCTAGCTCATTCAGTGCTCTACCTCCATTACTCATTTTACCCGACGCTAGCCCTAAAGCTATTTCGAGGAGAACCAGCTATCTCCGAGTTCGATTGGAATTTCTCCGCTATCCACAGCTCATCCCATGGTTTTTCAACACCAATGTGGTTCGGTCCTCCACGAGGTTTTACCCTCGCTTCAACCTGGCCATGGATAGGTCACCCGGTTTCGGGTCTACGGCATGCAACTAGTCGCGCTGTTCACACTTGGTTTCCCTTCGGCTACGTACCTTAAGTACTTAACCTTGCTGCATACCGTAACTCGTTGGCTCGTTCTACAAAAAGCACGTCGTCACACTCATATGGTGCTTCGACCGGTTGTAGGCATACGGTTTCAGGTTCTATTTCACTCCCCTTCCGGGGTTCTTTTCACCTTTCCCTCACGGTACTTCTTCACTATCGGTCACTAGGTAGTATTTAGCCTTGGGAGGTGGTCCTCCCTGCTTCCCACAAGGTTTCACGTGTCTCGTGGTACTCTGGATATACTCTCGCTATCATTCGCTTTCTCCTACGGGGCTATTACCCTCTATGGCTTAGCTTTCCAGCTATCTTCGAATAACAAACTCTAGCTTTTATGAGTATTCCACAACCCCAGAGATAAATCTCTGGTTTGGGCTCTTTCCCTTTCGCTCGCCGCTACTTAGGAAATCGAATTTCTTTCTCTTCCTCTGGGTACTTAGATGTTTCAGTTCCCCAGGTGTGGCTTCATGTAGCTATGTATTCACTACAGGATATACATCGTTTGATGCATAGGTTTCCCCATTCGGAAATCTCCGGATCACTGGCTATTTGCGCCTACCCGAAGCTTATCGCAGCTTATCGCGTCCTTCTTCGCCTCCTAGTGCCAAGGCATTCACCATACGCCCTTTGTAGCTTAACCTAAAAATTGCTATAACCTGCGCATTGCTTCGTCACTTTCGCCTCTGCGGTGCTCATTTACATAAGTAAACTCCGCTTCCTCGAGTTTTCAGTTCCTCGCACTGCTTGGTTCTATCAATTTTTTAATTTGGTCTAATTAACACGTTATCGGTTAATCTTATCAAATTAAATTAGTCTTAATTATACAAAGTTTATATAAATAACTTTACTTGGTTTTTAATATCTTATGCAATTTTCAAAGAACAACTTTTCCTTTTTATACAAGCTTTCGCTTTACATAAAAAAGACTTCCAAATCTCTTAGCCGTTAGGCTTTGATCTCTGGAAATTGAACAGAAGAAAGACCCAGTGGACACAGTGTCTTACAAGTAAAACTACTGTGTCATTTTCCTTAGAAAGGAGGTGATCCAGCCGCAGGTTCTCCTACGGCTACCTTGTTACGACTTCACCCCAATCATCGACCCCACCTTCGGCCGCTGGCTCCTTACGGTTACCTCACGGACTTCGGGTGTTGCCGACTCTCATGGTGTGACGGGCGGTGTGTACAAGGCCCGGGAACGTATTCACCGCGACATGCTGATTCGCGATTACTAGCAACTCCAACTTCATGTAGGCGAGTTTCAGCCTACAATCCGAACTGGGACGAGTTTTATAGATTTGCTCCACCTCACGGTCTTGCGTCTCGTTGTACTCGCCATTGTAGCACGTGTGTAGCCCTAGACATAAGGGGCATGATGATTTGACGTCATCCCCACCTTCCTCCTGGTTAACCCAGGCAGTCTTGCTAGAGTGCTCAACTAAATGGTAGCAACTAACAATAAGGGTTGCGCTCGTTGCGGGACTTAACCCAACATCTCACGACACGAGCTGACGACAACCATGCACCACCTGTCTTCCTGTCACCTCAAAGAGGTAACTTCCCCAGTTACGGGTAATTCAGGAGATGTCAAGTCTAGGTAAGGTTCTTCGCGTTGCTTCGAATTAAACCACATGCTCCGCTGCTTGTGCGGGCCCCCGTCAATTCCTTTGAGTTTTAATCTTGCGACCGTACTCCCCAGGCGGAATACTTAATGCGTTAGCGGCGGCACAGAGGTCATGACAACCCCTACACCTAGTATTCATCGTTTACGGCGTGGACTACCAGGGTATCTAATCCTGTTTGCTCCCCACGCTTTCATGCCTCAGCGTCAGTTACAGTCCAGAAAGTCGCCTTCGCCACTGATGTTCTTCCTAATCTCTACGCATTTCACCGCTACACTAGGAATTCCACTTTCCTCTCCTGCACTCTAGACTTCCAGTTTGAAATGCAGCACCCAAGTTGAGCTCGGGTATTTCACATCTCACTTAAAAATCCGCCTACACATCCTTTACGCCCAGTAAATCCGGACAACGCTTGCCACCTACGTATTACCGCGGCTGCTGGCACGTAGTTAGCCGTGGCTTGTTCTTTAGGTACCGTCATTATCGTCCCTAATCAAAGAGCTTTACAACCCGAAGGCCTTCATCACTCACGCGGCGTTGCTGCATCAGGGTTTCCCCCATTGTGCAATATTCCCCACTGCTGCCTCCCGTAGGAGTCTGGACCGTGTCTCAGTTCCAATGTGGCCGATCACCCTCTCAGGTCGGCTACGCATCGTCGCCTTGGTGAGCCGTTACCTCACCAACTAGCTAATGCGCCGCGGGCCCATCTTATAGCGGATTGCTCCTTTGATACATCTCTCATGCGAGAATTGCATTTTATGCGGTATTAATCTTCCTTTCGGAAGGCTATCCCCCTCTATAAGGCAGGTTGCCCACGTGTTACTCACCCGTCCGCCGCTAATCCACCCCGAAGGGCTTCATCGCTCGACTTGCATGTGTTAAGCACGCCGCCAGCGTTCGTCCTGAGCCAGGATCAAACTCTCAATTTAAATTGTTTGAGTTCTAATCTTGACTTTGGTTTTTATTTTAAAACCTCAGAATTTGTCTGGTCTTGTTCTTCTGTTCAATTTTCAAAGATCAATCATTTTTTCAACTTACTTACTGTCATCCGACAGCTTATTTAGTATATCAAACTTAAAACACCTTGTCAACAACTTTCTTTTATATCATTAATCATTATTGACCTTGCCTCAAGTTCGTAACTTATTGTAACACAATCCTACGACAATATTTCGCTAATTAGCGACAACTTCTGTAATTATTCGAAGATTTCTTTATAATTCTAACATATTCTCCAAATTGCTATTAGAGATACACTAGCTTCTGTTGTCATTAAATAATGCCATTATTCATAGTTATTATATCCGACCATAGAATATTTTATTTGTTCCCAATCTAAAATTACATTTATATCACTAGTTCTAGAAAATAAAAATAGGATTTATCTATAGATGTTTCGTAAAAACTGCATATAGTGCTTATTAATATTTGAATACGCACTATATGTTTTCGATATAAACTCAGTAATTAACCATGTATAGAATTATTTATATTAAAATAATTCTATTGGCTTTTGAAGCAACTTCAATAATGAAACATATGCATATTTTCAATTTTAAAGAGGATTGGTATCACTAAGGACTTACTATCACTCCTCTATCTATAACCATAGAACATAAATCTTCACTAGTCACAGTACCTATTTTCGGAACACCTCTATGCCAAGATACAACAGATGATGCAGCTGGATCCATATATTTGAAGTTTTTCCCATTGTCCTCATAATCACAAATAACTATCCAATGGTATATGTCCTGATCCCTTGGATGACCTTCTAGATGAGCTGTTAAGCTAGTCTCAACAATGTTAACTGCAACTAAATATCCTTTATCTAAAGTTTTAACAATACTATCAACTATTACATTAGAATCACATTTGCCACTAAGCTCTTGATACACATCTTCTTTCAAATACTTATTTAAAGTATCCTTCATTGGGTACGAGTCATCATACCATGGCGTTCCTTCATAATTTTCAGTTTCTAAATCAATGGCAACCTCCTCCTGTTCCATATCAATTCCTTCGTACCTTAATATCATTACTGCTGTAGCTGGCCCACAATAATAGTTTTTTTGTTGACTCTCATAAGAAAAACACTGTAATTCTTGATCTTGCATATATTTATCCTTTAGTTCAATATTCAAGTACAAAGAAACTAAAATTATTATCGTTGTTGTTATTAATACTACTATTCTCCTATTTTCACTTTTCATAATTCCACTCCAAATTTAAAGTCAGATTTGCAAATCGCCTAATTTTATATGTAGACTCAGTAATATTCATTTTATCTTTAATTAAGTAAATCATTGCATTATATTTACAATTCTATATATAGCTTTAATTCCCTCTTTAAGTTTGCATTTATAAAATTTAATTAACATCTTTATTACCTTCTCCTTATCTAACTTACCCAGATAAAGTTTTTCTGAATATCGACTTATTAAATTAACCTGTTGTGCTAGCAGATAAGTTTTCATTAAAAGGATATTTATACCATGATTTTAGGCATTCCTATCCTATTGCCTCATATACTGTTTTTGGAAATTATTATCCGAATACTAATTCTTTAATCTTTGATATTTCTATACCTATATTAAAAAATTTATTTATAAAATAGCAAAGATTATGAGCTAATATTTTATTTGATATTCTTGTGGCAAATCCCCAAGTTGATTTTGTAAGAACCCTCTGCATATTTAATTGCTCGGAGAGCTGAGAAAAAGTAGTTTCTACTCTACGACGAGCCTTGAATATCAACTGCCTAAAAGGTTTTAAAAGTTTAGTTTTACTATTGTTACGATTTATTGTTAAAAGACGAATGTACCTTGTTTCTTTTAATTGCGAAGCAACTTTTTGACCTATATATCCTTTATCACCTATTAGTATATCAATCTCTGAATTAGCTGTGAGTTCCCAGACGACATCTCTGTCATCAATATTTGCTGCTGTTACAGTAAAATCTGTGATATAGCCATCGAGGGCTACTAAAGCATGTAATTTGAATCCATAATATGTTTCTTTTTTCGAAGCGCATCGCCCGTAGGCAGCCTCCGGCTTAAAAGCTTTATGGAAATGAGCTCTCCCAAACTTACACACAGGAATTGGCATACTATCTGCAATTCTCATTCGGTCATATTGATAGTTAAGAAATTTCGTTAACTCTTTACGAATTTCATCAATGACTCGAAATAATGACTTTCTAACTCTATGAAACCTCGGCCTACTACAAAAGTTGGGAAATAAGTCTCGTAGGTTTTTAGAGCAAAATCCAAACCATGCTTTTTCAGAGTCAATGGTTAAGAGTTCACCTACTAAAGAAATCGTAATTATTTCGCTATCAGTCATTACTGATTTAGCGATGTTACGACGATTTTTAATAAATGTTGGAGTTACTTTTTGGTAAAAGTCATCAATTATAACATAAGTGACAACAATAAAATCTTTTAAGTCATCTATTGTTATGGTAGAATCTTTATTAAACTCTGGCATATAGGTTAGCCTCCTATCATTAGATTAGTGGTGTTTTTTAATGATAGGTTAGCAAATATGCTGGAGTTTTTCTATTTGTAAGTATTGCCAGCGTATTTAACTAGCACAACGGGTTAAATTAATAGGAATCTTTAATATTATTTGCAATTTACGTTTTTTAATAAATTGATTTTTTCAACTCATCAATGAATCAAATGAAAATTGAAGCTTTTAGTACTTTTGGTCAAAATAAAAAGGTTGTCAAAAGATAATTAATAATTCTCTCTTAACAACCACCAAAATCTATTATTCTCTTATTAAAGCAAATATCTTATGATCTCTCCACTTACCATTTATGAAGAGATACTTTTTACTGATTCCAACTTCTTCAAAACCACATGCCAATAATACTTTTTGAGATTTTATATTATCTATTAAAGTTGTTGCTTCAAGCCTATGGAGCTCAAGATCCGAAAACGCCAATTCTGAAAATAACTTCATCGCTTGCTTCATATATCCTCGACCTTGATATTCTACATCTATGGAATATCCAACTATTCCATTCTTAAAAACCCCTTGGACAATATTAGAACATTGAAGTCTTCCTATCAATTTATCATCTTTAAATATACCAAATCCTATTGCTGTACCATTCATGTATTGATTGTATCCATCTATTAAAAGTTTTCTTTGCGCTGCTAAAGTATAAAAATATTCATCTCTCATCGGTTCAAATGGTTTTAAGTGATTTTTATTTCTAACATAGTAATCAAGCATATTTTTAGAATACTCTGGAGTAAGTAATTTTAACACTATATCATCATTCTTCAATACTAAGTTGTTAGTAATTCCTCTTTTAAAATATTGATTTTTATCAATTCCAAACAAAAATAGACTTTTATACTCTTCTTCAACTAAGCTATTTGTTATTACGCCTTCTAAATCAAAGCTTAGATCTACAAACACCTGTATGTCTTGATCCTCTTCTATAAGAAATGTTACCTTAAGCATTTTATTCTTAATAAATAACCATTGTAGCATAAGTGTTATAGCTTCCTTGAAAGCAACAGGTATTTCATCCTTATATAAAGTAACTTTTAACATAGAAAACCTATTATCTTTATTGAATTCTAAGACAAAAAATCGTCCTAATGATATACCTAATTTATCTTTAATTAAATATTCTCTTTCTAAGCTTTTTACAACTTCAATTGTTACGTATTGTCCATTCATTCTTACACCTACTTTAAAAGTATACTGTCAATTAAACTATACTATAAATACAGTTAAATTAATAGCACTGTATAGCTTCTGGTATTTCTCAAATAATTATTCAGAAAAAAGAAAAACTACAACTCCCTAATGTTGTAGTTTTTCTTTTCCCTAAAAATTAAACCCAATAAATTAATAAAAAAATAAATTTGACCTAGACAACTGCAATATATTTATTAGTAGCATTTACTTATAAAATAAGTTTACCAGTATAAAATATCTTCTCCCAGCTTAAAATTAATTAGCCGCTTCTCTTTTAAAACTGAGATATAGTTATCTTCTTTATGTTAAATATTCCCCTCGTCTCGTGACGGTTTGTTAACCCAATCATCAATCGAATTCTACAATTTGTATTACCTGTTACTGGTAATATCTAAAGTGTTCGATCAATGACTACGTTTACATTGTATCATATCTTTTGTGCATGTACAATAGTTTTTGAGAAATTTAATGAAATGCAATTATCGACACAAACTATTTCCATGTTTTTCATATTAAAGTTCGTAAATTTCCTCGTATTTTTTTCTTAAATAGTCTAAAAAATACTTAGGTTTCAACCTTTCACCTGTGATTTTTTCTAATAAAATTCTTGGCTCGTAAATAGCGCCATACTTGTGAATATTCTCCTTAAGCCAAGATTTAATCTCTGATAATTCACCTTGCTCTATTTTTGCATACATATCATCAATCTCTTTTTCTATTTTTATTAAGAGTTGTGCACCATAAATATTCCCGAGAGCATAACTTGGGAAATATCCGAAGCTACCATCAGACCAATGAACATCCTGAAGAACTCCTACAGCATCATTATCTGGTCTTACTCCTAAGTATTCTTCGTATTTATCATTCCACACACTTGGCAGATCTTTGACTTCAATTTCTCCGTTTATAAGCATTTTCTCAATTTCATACCTTATAATAATATGAAGACTATATGTGAGTTCATCAGCCTCAATTCTAATTAAAGAACATTGTACTTTATTAATAGCTCTATAAAAATCGTCAAAAGATACATTTTTAAATTGAGGAAATCTTTTTTTAGCTTCTGGAAAAAAAAACTTCCAAAAACCTTTACTCCTACCTATTATATTCTCATAGAATCTGGATTGTGATTCATGTATTCCCATAGATACGCCCATAGCTAATCCCGTTCCAATTAGATCATCAGAAATGTTTTGCTCATAAATAGCATGCCCACCTTCATGTATTGCAGAAAACACCGCACTGACAAAATCATTTTCATGATAATGATTTGTAATTCTAACATCTTTATTTCCAAAATTTGTAGTAAAAGGATGGATAGATTCATCTATTCTTCCTGCACTAACATAATCATATCCCATTTTATCTAATATAAATTCTGTAAACTTTTTCTGATCTTCTTTTGCAAAAAATGTTTTTAGAAAATCATCATTTATATTAACTTTTGATTTTTCTACCCTTCTTAAAATATCTATAATTCCTTCTTTTAGTTCTGAAAAATACTTATCTATATCCTTAACAGTTGCATTAGGTTCATATTCATCCAAAAGTGCATCATAAATATTGTCTTTATAACCAAAATATTTTGAAAAATTTCTCTTATACTCTACCATCTTTACTAGATGAGGATAGAATATTGAAAAGTCATTTTTTTCTTTTGCCTCTTCCCAAGCATTAGTAGATTTTGATGCATCTATAGTATACGCCTTATACATATCTTCAGGAATTTTTCTCACTCTATCATAATTCTTTTTAGCAGTTCTTATCATCGCATTTATGATATCATCATTATCTTTACTTGTAGAAAAAACATCAAGAAATCCCTTCATAGCTTCACCAGTAGTGAGTTT
Source organism: Clostridium cellulovorans 743B (assembly GCF_000145275.1). Lineage (NCBI taxonomy): Bacteria > Bacillati > Bacillota > Clostridia > Eubacteriales > Clostridiaceae > Clostridium > Clostridium cellulovorans. The sequence continues at coordinate 105,909 of NC_014393.1, read as the reverse complement.
ATATTCTTCACTAGATAGATACCCCAACATATCACTTCTATAATCAACAGACTTTTCAGGTGCCTTAACTACTAAATCCCAATGAAGCAATGCAATTGTACTCTTTAAGTATTCAATTTTCTTTAAATGATCTTTAAAATCGTTCAAACTTTTATTCAACCAAATCACTCCTTATAAACTATGTTTCTATTTAACTCTTAAATTTACTTAATTCAATATTATATATTATTCTAAACAAAATACTTATTTACAATACTAATATTCATCTTCATAGAATATTATTGATTCAGTTTCTCTACAGTATCTTGTTGTTAAACACTGTCCAAGATTTCTTGGGCATTTTTTGCATATGCAATCATCTACTGATCCATCACATCTATTTTCTTCTTTTTCATAGCATCTATCGCAATTACTTATCTCAGATAACACTTCACTACACCACCTTTCAATATAAATCTAACTTCTGTGCTTGTAAAACTATGACTTCAAATGCTCTTCTAAAAATATAGGTACTCTTTTGTCTAAGGTTAACATCTTTTCACCTATACTACACTGATATGCATATATATCTACACCATTTTCAGCAGCATACCTCAATGCATCACCAAAATTCTTATCCATTTTGTCATAGGGTGAAAAAGAAGTTACTCCATCCATCTGTATCAAAAATAAAACTCCTGCACCCCAGCCTTGCTTTCTTGCCTCAACTAATTCTAATAGATGTCTTGCACCTCTTTCAGTTGGTGCATCTGGGAACTTTGTGTGACCATCTTCTTCTAAAGTAACACCTTTAACTTCTAAAAAATATATATCATTTTGGCTATTTGTAAGTCTAAAATCAAATCTACTTTTCCCAAAAAATTTTTCTCTTTCTACTAAAGTATATTTCTTAAGTATATCTATTTTGCCTAGCTTTAGCGCTTCCTCTACAACCTTATTTGGTGCCTGCGAATCTATATTAATTAATTTATCGCCTTTATATCCTGCAATCAAATCATATTTTGTTTTTCTTTTTGGATTTAAACCTTCTCTCAATAATACAGTACACCCTTCCGTTAATATCTCCTTACACCGACCAGTATTAGGTACTGCTACTAGAAGTTCTTCTCCATCTAATATTACATATGCTTGAAATCTATTTGGCCTTTTTATAAAAGTTCCTCTAACAACCTTTTGATGTATGTCCATATTCCCTCCTACTAATGAGCTGATATTATCCCTCTTATCTCTTCTTTATACTATGAGGATTTTTGGTTTAAGTATATATATTTATTTTTATTTATGTATCTATTTCACCAATTATATGTTCCATTAAAGCTACTTCATAACTTATACAACATTTTACTATTGAATAAATTCTTAGATATAACCTGGTTTTCAGAACTTATTTATATATATTATTATCATAAAAGCTTTTATAGATAATTAAAATTTCATTGTGTCTATATTATTCTAATCTTATTTTAACATAAAAAAATGTGCTAAAAGCTATACTTTTAGCACATTTTTATGGAGCGGAAGACGAGATTCGAACTCGCGACGTTCACCTTGGCAAGGTGACGCTCTACCACTGAGCCACTCCCGCATATTTTTGGTGACCCCTAGGAGAATCGAACTCCTGTTACCACCGTGAAAGGGTGGTGTCTTAACCGCTTGACCAAGGGGCCTTATTAAAAAAACCAGCGACAACCTACTTTCCCACAAGACCTCTCCTGCAGTATCATCGGCCCTTAGTAGCTTAACCGTCGTGTTCGGAATGGGAACGGGTGTTACCTACCAGGCATAATCACTGGATACACTTTAAAATTTCTTTTAAAGTTCAGAGTGTTCTCTGAAAATTGCATAGATATTAAAAACTTTGTTTAGGTTAAGCCCTCGATCTATTAGTATGAGTCAGCTGAACATGTTACCATGCTTACACCCCTCACCTATCAACCTTGTGTTCTTCAAGGGATCTTACTAGCTTACGCTATGGGAAATCTAATCTTGAGGTGGGCTTCACGCTTAGATGCTTTCAGCGTTTATCCCTTCCCGACATAGCTACCCAGCCATGCTCCTGGCGGAACAACTGGTACACCAGAGGTCAGTCCATCCCGGTCCTCTCGTACTAAGGACAGCTCCTCTCAAATTTCCTACGCCCGCGACGGATAGGGACCGAACTGTCTCACGACGTTCTGAACCCAGCTCGCGTGCCGCTTTAATGGGCGAACAGCCCAACCCTTGGGACCTTCTCCAGCCCCAGGATGCGACGAGCCGACATCGAGGTGCCAAACCTCCCCGTCGATGTGGACTCTTGGGGGAGATCAGCCTGTTATCCCCGAGGTAGCTTTTATCCGTTGAGCGATGGCCCTCCCACGAGGAACCACCGGATCACTAAGCCCGACTTTCGTCCCTGCTCCACTTGTAGGTGTCGCAGTCAGGCTCCCTTCTGCCTTTGCACTCTTCGAACGATTTCCGACCGTTCTGAGGGAACCTTTGGGCGCCTCCGTTACTTTTTTGGAGGCGACCGCCCCAGTCAAACTGCCCATCTAACAATGTCCGGCACCCAGATTCATGGGTTTCCGTTAGAATCCCAATACTGTCAGGGTGGTATCCCAAGGTTGACTCCATAGAACCTGACGGCCCTACTTCCCAGTCTCCCACCTATCCTGTACAGACAATATCGAAACTCAATGCTAAACTACAGTAAAGCTCTACGGGGTCTTTCCGTCCAATCGCGGGTAGCAAGCATCTTCACTTGCACTACAATTTCGCCGGATTTACAGTTGAGACAGTGCCCAAATCATTACGCCATTCGTGCGGGTCGGAACTTACCCGACAAGGAATTTCGCTACCTTAGGACCGTTATAGTTACGGCCGCCGTTTACTGGGGCTTAAGTTCATGCCTTCGCTTGCGCTAAGCAATCCCCTTAACCTTCCAGCACCGGGCAGGCGTCAGCCCCTATACATCAGCTTTCGCTTTAGCAGAGACCTGTGTTTTTGCTAAACAGTTGCTTGGGCCTATTCTCTGCGGCCTAGCTTCCGCTAGGCACCCCTTCTCCCGAAGTTACGGGGTCAATTTGCCGAGTTCCTTAACTGTAATTCTTCCGCTGGTCTTAGGATTCTCTCCTCACCTACCTGTGTCGGTTTGCGGTACGGGTACTATTTTGCTCTCTAGAGACTTTTCTTGGCAGCGTGGAATCAGGTACTTCGCTACTAAATTTCGCTCCCCATCACACCTCAGAGTATTAGCACGCGGATTTGCCTACGTACACCCCTAAATGCTTAGACCAACATCCAATAGTTGGCACACCCTATCCTCCTGCGTCATCCCATCGATAATAACGCTAATAGTAGTATCGGAATATCAACCGATTGTCCATCACCTACGCCTTTCGGCCTCAGCTTAGGTCCCGACTAACCCTGGGCGGACGAGCCTTCCCCAGGAAACCTTAGGTTTTCGACCATTAAGATTCTCACTTAATTCTCGCTACTTATGCCAACATTCTCACTTCTGTACAGTCCACAGCTCCTTCCGGTACTGCTTCTGCCCATACAGAAAGCTCCTCTACCACTCCTTACGGAGTCCATAGCTTCGGTGGTAAGTTTGAGCCCCGGACATCTTCGGCGCAGGATCTCTTGACTAGTGAGCTATTACGCACTCTTTAAATGAGTGGCTGCTTCTAAGCCAACATCCTAGTTGTCTTAGAAATCCCACATCCTTTTCCACTTAACTTACACTTGGGGACCTTAGCTGATGGTCTGGGCTTTTTCCCTTTTGACTACGGACCTTATCATTCGCAGTCTGACTGCCGGGGTAAAAGTATATGGCATTCGGAGTTTGATAGAGTTCGGTAACTGTTGTCAGCCCCTAGCTCATTCAGTGCTCTACCTCCATTACTCATTTTACCCGACGCTAGCCCTAAAGCTATTTCGAGGAGAACCAGCTATCTCCGAGTTCGATTGGAATTTCTCCGCTATCCACAGCTCATCCCATGGTTTTTCAACACCAATGTGGTTCGGTCCTCCACGAGGTTTTACCCTCGCTTCAACCTGGCCATGGATAGGTCACCCGGTTTCGGGTCTACGGCATGCAACTAGTCGCGCTGTTCACACTTGGTTTCCCTTCGGCTACGTACCTTAAGTACTTAACCTTGCTGCATACCGTAACTCGTTGGCTCGTTCTACAAAAAGCACGTCGTCACACTCATATGGTGCTTCGACCGGTTGTAGGCATACGGTTTCAGGTTCTATTTCACTCCCCTTCCGGGGTTCTTTTCACCTTTCCCTCACGGTACTTCTTCACTATCGGTCACTAGGTAGTATTTAGCCTTGGGAGGTGGTCCTCCCTGCTTCCCACAAGGTTTCACGTGTCTCGTGGTACTCTGGATATACTCTCGCTATCATTCGCTTTCTCCTACGGGGCTATTACCCTCTATGGCTTAGCTTTCCAGCTATCTTCGAATAACAAACTCTAGCTTTTATGAGTATTCCACAACCCCAGAGATAAATCTCTGGTTTGGGCTCTTTCCCTTTCGCTCGCCGCTACTTAGGAAATCGAATTTCTTTCTCTTCCTCTGGGTACTTAGATGTTTCAGTTCCCCAGGTGTGGCTTCATGTAGCTATGTATTCACTACAGGATATACATCGTTTGATGCATAGGTTTCCCCATTCGGAAATCTCCGGATCACTGGCTATTTGCGCCTACCCGAAGCTTATCGCAGCTTATCGCGTCCTTCTTCGCCTCCTAGTGCCAAGGCATTCACCATACGCCCTTTGTAGCTTAACCTAAAAATTGCTATAACCTGCGCATTGCTTCGTCACTTTCGCCTCTGCGGTGCTCATTTACATAAGTAAACTCCGCTTCCTCGAGTTTTCAGTTCCTCGCACTGCTTGGTTCTATCAATTTTTTAATTTGGTCTAATTAACACGTTATCGGTTAATCTTATCAAATTAAATTAGTCTTAATTATACAAAGTTTATATAAATAACTTTACTTGGTTTTTAATATCTTATGCAATTTTCAAAGAACAACTTTTCCTTTTTATACAAGCTTTCGCTTTACATAAAAAAGACTTCCAAATCTCTTAGCCGTTAGGCTTTGATCTCTGGAAATTGAACAGAAGAAAGACCCAGTGGACACAGTGTCTTACAAGTAAAACTACTGTGTCATTTTCCTTAGAAAGGAGGTGATCCAGCCGCAGGTTCTCCTACGGCTACCTTGTTACGACTTCACCCCAATCATCGACCCCACCTTCGGCCGCTGGCTCCTTACGGTTACCTCACGGACTTCGGGTGTTGCCGACTCTCATGGTGTGACGGGCGGTGTGTACAAGGCCCGGGAACGTATTCACCGCGACATGCTGATTCGCGATTACTAGCAACTCCAACTTCATGTAGGCGAGTTTCAGCCTACAATCCGAACTGGGACGAGTTTTATAGATTTGCTCCACCTCACGGTCTTGCGTCTCGTTGTACTCGCCATTGTAGCACGTGTGTAGCCCTAGACATAAGGGGCATGATGATTTGACGTCATCCCCACCTTCCTCCTGGTTAACCCAGGCAGTCTTGCTAGAGTGCTCAACTAAATGGTAGCAACTAACAATAAGGGTTGCGCTCGTTGCGGGACTTAACCCAACATCTCACGACACGAGCTGACGACAACCATGCACCACCTGTCTTCCTGTCACCTCAAAGAGGTAACTTCCCCAGTTACGGGTAATTCAGGAGATGTCAAGTCTAGGTAAGGTTCTTCGCGTTGCTTCGAATTAAACCACATGCTCCGCTGCTTGTGCGGGCCCCCGTCAATTCCTTTGAGTTTTAATCTTGCGACCGTACTCCCCAGGCGGAATACTTAATGCGTTAGCGGCGGCACAGAGGTCATGACAACCCCTACACCTAGTATTCATCGTTTACGGCGTGGACTACCAGGGTATCTAATCCTGTTTGCTCCCCACGCTTTCATGCCTCAGCGTCAGTTACAGTCCAGAAAGTCGCCTTCGCCACTGATGTTCTTCCTAATCTCTACGCATTTCACCGCTACACTAGGAATTCCACTTTCCTCTCCTGCACTCTAGACTTCCAGTTTGAAATGCAGCACCCAAGTTGAGCTCGGGTATTTCACATCTCACTTAAAAATCCGCCTACACATCCTTTACGCCCAGTAAATCCGGACAACGCTTGCCACCTACGTATTACCGCGGCTGCTGGCACGTAGTTAGCCGTGGCTTGTTCTTTAGGTACCGTCATTATCGTCCCTAATCAAAGAGCTTTACAACCCGAAGGCCTTCATCACTCACGCGGCGTTGCTGCATCAGGGTTTCCCCCATTGTGCAATATTCCCCACTGCTGCCTCCCGTAGGAGTCTGGACCGTGTCTCAGTTCCAATGTGGCCGATCACCCTCTCAGGTCGGCTACGCATCGTCGCCTTGGTGAGCCGTTACCTCACCAACTAGCTAATGCGCCGCGGGCCCATCTTATAGCGGATTGCTCCTTTGATACATCTCTCATGCGAGAATTGCATTTTATGCGGTATTAATCTTCCTTTCGGAAGGCTATCCCCCTCTATAAGGCAGGTTGCCCACGTGTTACTCACCCGTCCGCCGCTAATCCACCCCGAAGGGCTTCATCGCTCGACTTGCATGTGTTAAGCACGCCGCCAGCGTTCGTCCTGAGCCAGGATCAAACTCTCAATTTAAATTGTTGAGTTCTAATCTTGACTTTGGTTTTTATTTTAAAACCTCAGAATTTGTCTGGTCTTGTTCTTCTGTTCAATTTTCAAAGATCAGTTTATTGCTTAATTTCCACACTGTCTTCCGACAGCTTATTCAGTATATCAGCTTCAAATTTCATTGTCAACAACTTTTTTAAAGTTTTTAGACATTTCTTCGAATTGTTTGTTCGCATCGAACTGACGAAATATATAATATCATGGATAAGCCTTTGAAACTTTAGAATTTTACTAATTATATAAGAATATATTGACTATACTCTCATTATCTATCTATTTCTCTATATTACATCAATTGATACACTCGACATCGTTGATATTGTATTGTAGATTATATAGGCATGCCACCCCTTTGAAATCTACATTAAATCTCCAATTATGTATCTTTTTTAAAAATCTTTTCTCATTCTTATGAAATTAATTATTTATTCCGTGAAAAATACTTACACACATAAGAACACCTAAGTATTATATATTTCATCAATACTTAGGCGTTCCCTAATATAATATTAAATTTACTCGTTGTGCTAGTTAAATACGTTGGCAATACTTACAAATAGAAAAACTCCAGCATATTTGCTAACCTATCATTAAAAAACACGACTAATCTAATGATAGGAGGCTAACTTATATGCCAGAGTTTAATAAAGATTTTATCATAACAATAAACAACTTAAAAGATTTTATTGTTGTCACTTATGTTATAATTGATGATTTTTACCAAAAGGTAACTCCAGCATTTATTATGAACCGTCGCAATATTGATAAGTCAGTAATGTCTGATAGCGAAATCATTACTTTATCTTTAGTAGGCGAACTCTTAACCATTGACTCTGAAAAAGCTTGGTTTGGGTTTTGTTCTAAAAACTTACGAGATCTGTTCCCTAATTTTTGTAGTAGAACAAGATTTCATAGAGTAAGAAAATCCTTATTTCGAGTCACAGATGCAATACGTAAGGAATTTATGAAATTTCTTAACTATCAATATGATCGAATAAGAATTGTAGATAGTATGCCTATTCCTGTGTGTAAATTTGGTAGAGCTCACTTTCATAAGTCATTTAAGCCGAAGGCTGCCTACGGGCGATGCGCTTCGAAAAAAGAGACATATTACGGCTTCAAATTACATGCATTAGTTGCTTTAGATGGCTATATCACAGACTTCTCTATTACTGCTGCAAACATTGATGATAGAGACGCAGTCTGGGAACTTATAGATAATTCAGTTGTTAATACACTAATAGGCGATAAAGGCTATATAGGTCAAAAGATTGCTTCGCAATTAAAAGAGATAATGGATATTAATCTTCTAACCATAAGTCGTAATAACAGTAAAATTAAACTTTTAAAACCACTTAGGCAACTCATATTCAAGGCTCGTCGTAGAATAGAAACCACTTTTTCTCAGCTCTCCGAGCAATTGAATATACAGAGGGTTCTTGCAAAGTCAACTTGGGGCTTTGCTACAAGAATAGTAAATAAAATATTAGCTCATAATCTTTGTTATTTTATAAATAAAATCTTAAATATAGGTATAGATACAGCAAAGATTAAGACATTAATATTTGGATAATAATTCCTAAGGATTTGGCGACATCTTCATTAGGAGAAGTCTGCTCAAATATATGGAATAAATATCCTATTAATGAAAACTTATCTGTTAGCACAACAGGTTAAATTTATATATATATTTAGTATAAACTTTAAATAATTAACCTTATTACTAAAATCCTTAACATGTACTTTAAGCTGCAAAATCTTTTCTTGTAAAAATTATATCTGATACGATATAACATATTACTGCAGTTACTATTAATACAATGATCCCAGTGATACCATTATAATGAATATTATTATAATACTGTGCTGACATTCCACTTAGTATCATTGATGGATCATTATATGCTACAAATAGTAAATGAACAAACTTTTTTAGTCCTTTAACAACTTGGAAGAAAATTGGGGAAGCTATTGATATTATAATACCAATTACCGTAGATAAAGTTGCACTCTTGCATATAGTAGATAACATAAACCCAAAAGCAGATCCAGCTAAAATAAATAGTATCTCGAAGCCTATGTATTGTATAAAATATTGACTAGTACTTATAATATGCATTGAGTTTTCTATAATAGCAATTGGATGTGAACCATCTGATAATAGTATTGTCTTTAATACTTCGAACTTAGCTCCGACTATTACTGGATAATTCCCATTCCCAAACCCATTAGTAATTCCAATACCTAAGAAGAAGAGAATCTGGATTCCTACTATTAATCCTATTGCTGCTGTAACTATTGTTATAAATTTCGATAATAATATTTTCCTTCTTGTAGTTGGTTGTACCAATAAGAACTTAACAGTTGCTGGGTTCATTTCTCCTGATACTATATCACTTGAGAATATAATTACTCCTAAAGTTAAAATTATCCCACCTAAAACCGTAAATATTTTATTTATTACTGAATAACCATCGAAAGTGCTTCCTTTAATTGGCTTTATATCATTATCATATAGGTATTGAAGTTTTTCTAAGTCTGCTTTCTGTTGATTTAGATCGTTATTTAAATAAACAAAATTTTCTGTACCTTCATTTGTTTCCGCATTCTTCTCCATTTCTTCTATGGTTTTCTTTTGATTATCTATTTCTGTTTTTAAGTTAGACTTCCAATCTATATTCTCTTCGCCTTTTTCTATAACTTGATTTAGGTAATCAATTTGATTTCTTAAATTTGCAATTTCCCTATCAATATTTGACTCATATTCCTCTTTAACTTGATTATCTTTTGATTCGTTATTTGCAAATTGTTTTTTATTCTCTTCTAAATAGCTTATTTGTTGTTCTATATTAGCCTTTTGAGTTTCTGGTTTTTGATTTCTTTGATCTATACGATAAGTATAGTATGCAAATACAGTGCCTAAACACATTACAGCTAAGAATAATCCTATAAGCACCCATGTCTGTGTTCTTCTAAATAACTTTCTATACTCATTTTTAATAAGTGCTAGCATTATCTTATACCTCCTTCAACTAATTCCATATATCTTTGTTCTAGTCCTCTTTGTCTTATAAATAACTCCTTTACTTCAACATCCTTCAAAACTAATTCTTTTAATATCCTTGAAGAAGTATTAACTTTCGCAGTAATTATGTATTTACCATACTCTTCATCTATCTTTTCTATATTTGGACTACTTTTTAGGACTTCTTTAACTAGTTGTATTTGCTTTTCATCATTACTATTAATTGATAGGGATAAAATTTCAAACTCTGTCTCCATCTCTCCATCTTTTATGCTTTCCACTGACTTAATTACACCATTATTAATAAATGCAACTGTATCACACAACTGTTGAACCTCGCTTAAAATATGTGAAGATACAAACACTGCCATATTACGTTCGTTAGCCGCTTGTTTTACTATTTTTCTAAAATCTAATATACCTGTTGGATCAAGACCATTAGTTGGTTCATCCAAGATTAATAGTTTTGGGCTGGAAAGAAGAGCTGCTGCAAGACCAAGTCTTTGTTTCATACCCAAAGAGTATTTTCTTACTTTATCATTAATTCTATTTTCTAGACCTACTAGCTTAATGGTGTCTTCAACTTCTTCCTTTGAAACATTTCTAACTCTAGCTATTTGCATTAGATTTTCTCTTCCTGAGAGATATCTATATAACTCTGGATTCTCGACCACAGCGCCCACGTTTTTTAAAGCTTCTTGAGTATTTTCATTTAAATTACGCCCCATTATAGTTATGCTGCCACTGTTTGGTTTTATTAGGCCAACTAGCATTCTTATGGTAGTAGTTTTACCAGCTCCGTTAGGACCTAAGAACCCAAAAATTTCTCCCTCTTTTACATTAAAAGAAATTCCCTTTATTATTTCTCTTTTTCCAAAGCCTTTGCGCAAGTCTTTTACTTCTAAAACATTCACAAAATCAACTCCTATTTTTATATTTTAATCTTTCTTATTTTTTTACCTTCAACTCCATCAATAACATTTACGATCTTGTTTAATAACATATATATAAACGGTGAAACCACAAAGGAAATTATATTGCATATATGTCTTACTAAATTTTCACTACTTTTTACTAAGCCAGGTGAGAAACTATCTTGTGCCAACATTATCCTTAATGCTTCCCCTGTTGCTTCAGCATGAATTTTTGAATAAATTGCATATAAGATTATACTAATAAATGATGCACTCATAATAGTAATCAATAAATTAGTAGCAACCTTCACCTTGCTAAATACGAATATATTCCCTAAATTTTGAACTTCATAATATTGATTTAGCAGGAACATTATAAAAATTAAAATAACTGTAATTATAAAAACAATAACCATCCAACTGATAGAATCTCTTTTGGAACAGGTACCATTTACCAGATAATCCCCTCCTCTTAAATACTGTTGCGTGGCAACATCATACAGCTTAAATAAAACCTTTTCTATGCTATTTCCTAATGCATCAATAAATCTAAAATGATAATTTATTCTCCACAATATAATTGGTCCAATTATCAGATATCCAAGAGTAGCAGGTATAGCTAGCACTGATATTATAGTTTTCCCAAATATTGCTTGATATAAAAATGTAACACTTAATACATTTATAGTTACTATTGATACTGTAAAAAAATAAATCACTATATCAGAAATATAAATATTTAAGTATTCATTAAATACTTCTTTCACCGAAAAATATACAATTACCCTAACTATAGTACTGATAATTATTGCTATCATAGAAATTGTTAACACAGCTATAAACTGTGTTCCAAGTATCTGTTTCCTCGTAACATTTTTTGAATTTAAGAAGCTAAGGCTTTTCTGTTTATTACTACCTGTGGACATTGCAACTAAAGTAATTAACATAACTATTAAAAGAAAGTAATCTGCTAAATCTAAATTAATACCTAAACTCATCATAGCTGGTATTTCATCAAAACTTTTAATACTCTCTATAGTTTTAACACTTCCTAAAAAATTAATTGGTTTTATACCTATTATAAAAACTATAGCTATTATAAATGCCCAAAGTCTTGACCATTGTTCATAAAATATAGCTTTACTAAAAAATTTCCCCATATATCTCTTCACCTCCAACAGAGTAGATGAACATATCCTCTAAATTCATATCTATCTCCTCTTCAATTAACAAACCATAGCTCCTAAGCCTAGTTAAAAATTCTTCATTATATTCCTTAGTAACTATATGATATACCTTTCCAATATTGCTTACAGAACATACTTCGGACCATGTACGGATATCCTTTGGTGCTTCCTCTTTAAATACAACTTGAAGCTTCTTTATTGATTGTTTCATATTTTCAATAGAGTTAGTGTATTTTATCTCACCTTCATTAATAATTGCCACACTATCACAAATTCGTTCCAAATCTCCAAGATTGTGGGATGATATGAATATAGTAGTACCATTTTCAGCAACTTCATCTATCAATAAGTTCATAACACTCCTCTTCACTATAGGATCTAACCCTGATGTAGGTTCATCTAAAACTAGTACTTCTGGCTTCATACATACATTTAGCATAATAGCAAGCCTTGTCTTCATTCCCTTTGATAACTTAGAAACTCTACGATTCAATGGAATCTTAAAAAAAGCATTTATTCTGTGGAATTTTTCTAAATCAAAATTTTTATGTGCTATTGTATAAAACTTTAATGCTTGTTTTACCTTTTGCATATCAAAGTAGTCATTTACGTCCGCAACATATCCGATTTTTTCTTTTACCTCTGCATTATCAAAAACCTTTTGTCCATCTATCTCAATCGTACCTTTATCCATACAATAGATACCCGTTAACCCTCTAATTAATGTACTCTTACCAGCACCATTAGGTCCAATTAAGCCGAATATACTTCCTCTTTCCACCTTTAAGCTTACATTTTTTAAAACTTCTTTATCTTCAAAAGCTTTACTCACTCCATTAATGGATATCATAAAATCACCACCATACTTAATTATTCCTTCTTCTTTAACTCCTCATAGAATTCTTCTAACATTTTCTCAAGTTCTTCCTTTGTAATGCCCATATACTGCGCTTCCAACACAATCTTCTTTATCGCTTCCTTAAGCATTATAACTTTATCCTCCTGAATTTTAGGTTTATACTCACGAGATACGAACGTACCTCTTCCTCTTATAGTTTCAATAACCTTCTCTCTTTCCAGTTCTGAATATGCTTTACTTATTGTATTTGGATTAGTCGTTATTATAGCAGACAACTCTCTAACTGATGGCAATTTATCTCCAGGCTCCACAATTCCTTTAAGAATATTCTCCTTGATTCCATCTATTATCTGCTGATATATAGGTGTACTACTTCGTGGGTCAATGTTTATCAAAAATTCCACCTCCTATTTAGGTGTATTAAGTGTACTATGTCTTGTAGTACACTTATACTATAACATCATTATCTGTCACAGTAAATACCTTTTTTATTTTCCTTTAATATATCTACATATTTTGTATAATGTAAGACAAAAGCACCTCAATATAGTCTTTACCTGATAATATGGTTATTTCATAAAATGACTTCTATCATAATTTTTATGAGGACTAATGACTATATTCCATGAAAAACTTAATACTGCTTAATTCCATTAAAAATTAAATGAAGCAAATACTTTACTATGGCTTCAACTATAATAAAGTATTTGCTTCACTGGGAAATTAATATTAAATGGTGCCATTTTTATTATAACAAACCTTGATAATGCAACTACTAATAAAGTTAATTCACCCACTCCGTTTATTAAGATATAAATTAGTGCTGTGAATATCGTAATATAAATTGAGTCCTTAAGACTCTAAGATTAATATGTGATTAGAGTAACTTCTTACACAGAATGATAGAAGTGTTATCTTTAATTTATTTCTAACCCGTTGATATATCTTAAAAACATCCCTCTTCAACTTAAGAACTTATAGCTCTATAAAAACTAATTTCATAACCATTTATTAGAGTTATATCCCCTCAATAAAATCTATAATTTCAGTAACTCCAAGTACAACTAAAATACAACCAAGTATCTGCAAAGCTCTTATATATAAAATCGTAGGTTCAACATTCCGCTTATTCTTCCAAGACTCTGAGATTCTCCAAATACCTTTAGGTTTTATTAACATCTTAAATCCTATAATTACCAAGAATATGCCTGCTAATAATTCCATTTTATCTCCCCAACCCTAATAATATAAATCTCTTATAAACCAACGAAAAACTGAAGAAATACTACTAATATAAAACCTGGTATACCTAAAAAACCAACAATCAATGCAGTTACTGTATTCACTGGTATTGGAAAATTAAATGTTGTTGCTAAAAAATGATTATAAAGATTTAATACGATAATCCCCACAAGGCTGTTTAAAGCTAGCTTGAAAAACAACTTTATAGGCTTCGCTAATATTTTAATTATTATATAAAGAATTGTTATAACTATAACCGCCATAATAATAGTCTCTATCATGCAACTCACCCCTTCCTATAATATAATTATCATAAACATAAATTATTACAAAAATAAAATATCCATTCAGTCTATATTTCTATACACTAAATGGATAAATACTCTAAATAAATATTTTAGCGTTATTTCTTTAGATTTCTTTTCTTCCTTCTAACGCTTTAGCTAATGTTATTTCATCAGCATATTCTAAATCTCCACCCATAGGAAGACCATGCGCTATTCTAGTTACCTTAACATCAAAAGGCTTTAGTATTTTGGATATATACATAGCAGTAGCTTCACCTTCAACATTGGCATTAGTAGCTACGATTATTTCCTTTATGTTATCCTTCATTCGTGATACAAGCTGCTTAAGATTTATGTCATTAGGTCCTCTGCCAGCCATTGGAGATATAGTGCCATGAAGAACATGATAAGTTCCATTAAAATCTCGAACTTTTTCAACTGCCATTATATCCTTTGGCTCTTCTACTACACAAATAATACTATTCTCTCTATTTGGGTTTGAACAAATTGAACAAGGATCTGTATCTGTATAATTCCCACAAATAGAACAATACTTTATAGTCCCTCTTGCTTTAACTAAGGCTTCAGCAAATTCACTAACCTCTTCCTTTGGCAAGTTTAATACGTGCAATGTTAATCTCTGTGCAGTTTTATATCCTATGCCAGGTAACTTTGCAAACTCTTCTATTAACTTTTCTATGGCAACAGGATAAAATTCCAATTAGTTCACCTCTTAGAACATTCCAGGAATGTTCATTCCTCCAGTAATTTTACCAAATTCTTTGCTTGTTTCTTCATCAGCTTTTTTCATTGCTTCTGATAAAGCACTAACGATTAAGTCTTCTAAAGTTTCTATATCGTCTGGGTCTACAACCTCTTCATTTAATTTTAAACTTACGATATCTTTTTTACCAGTTACTACTGCAGTAACAACTCCTCCACCTACTGAAGCAGAAAAGTGCTTATTTTCGATATCTTTTTTCATATCCTCCATTTGTTGTTGCATCTTCTGAGCCTGCTTTAATAAGTTGTTCATATTTCCGCCGCCGAAGCCGCCACCACCAAAACCTCTAGCCATTATAAAAATCCTCCTTAAATATTATATACATATTTAATATTGTATCATTGGAGTATCTATTCATCAATAACCTCGATGTCAACACCCAAAGAATCCCTTAAAATTTTTTCAGGTGATTCAGAGTATCTATTATCATTTTGCTCTACTATATATACTATTCTAATTTTTCCTTTTAGTACCTGATAAAATATCTCCTCAACCTTTTTCCCATTCTCACTTTTTTCTAAGTTGACTTTAGAGAATCCATATTTTTCGCCAAACTTAACTTTTAAAACGCCATTAACACACTCAACAGGTTCTCCCGGCTTTAAATAAGCATATATACTCATAAGTCGTTTTTGCTTTAAAGTTTCTAAAATATCTTGCCAGTGTTTTTTTACATATTCAAGACTTATATCACTACTTAACGCTGAATTTTCCTCATCAGTATGTGATATTTCTTGTACCTTTGGGACACTTGCAGCCCTTGGTTTAATAATAGGCTTTTGTTGCTCTTCCTTTGGTTTTATTTCCAAAGAAATATCTCCACTCTGTATCATTTCTTCAATTTTGTTAATTCTCGATAACAACATTTCTTTTGAAGTATCATACTCGATTTTACACATCTTTATTATTGCAAGTTCTAAGTATATTCTCGACTGCTTACTCCATTTCATCTGCTCTTCTGATTCTTGAAGAATATTTATATGTCTCATAATCTCTTCTACTCTAATCTTAGAAGATTGTTCCTTTACGTGAGCAATATTCTCCATAGACATATCTAACACTTCTTCAGGGTTCTCTGTAACCTTTACCATCAGAAGATTTCTCATATGCGTAACTAATTCTTTAACAAATAGGTTTACATCCTTGCCGCTATATATTACATCATCAACCACATGTATAGCCTTGCCAATGTCTTTTTCAATAATACATTCTGTTAATCTTAAAAGATGTTCGTTGGTAACAATACCTAGAATGTTTATAACATCATCATAATTAACTACCCCATTACCCATAGCAATAGATTGATCTAATATACTTACAGCATCTCTTAATGCGCCATCACAAATCCTTGCTATAAAACTCAATGCTAAATCGTCAGCCTCTATATTCTTATTATCAACTATTGACCTTAACCTTGCTTGTATGTCAACATTTCTTATTCTCTTAAAGTCATACCTTTGACATCTAGATAAGATTGTAATAGGTAGCTTTTGAGGATCTGTGGTCGCCAAAATAAACAATACTCTTTTAGGAGGTTCTTCTAAAGTCTTTAAGAAAGCATTAACAGCTCCCATAGTGAGCATATGAACCTCATCTATTATATAAACCTTAAATTTAGCTTCTTGTGGAGGGTATTGGACATCCTCAATTATATTTCTTATGTCATCAACACCATTGTGAGATGCCGCATCCATTTCTGTAACGTCTATAGCAATGCCTTCATTTATTTTTTTGCACATTTCGCATTCATTACATGGCTCCCCATCTATAGGATTCAAACAATTTACAGCCTTTGATAATATTTTTGCTGTAGATGTTTTTCCTGTACCCCTGGTACCACATAAAAGATATGCATGGGCTATTCTATTATTCTTAACTTGATTTTTTAAGGTTACAGTCACCTGACTTTGGCCTACCACTTCACCAAAGTTCCTCGGTCTCCATTCCCTATATAACGCTTTGTAGGCCATAAAATTCACCTCTTAGTGTTTTTTATTACATGCTCATTATATAACAAAACTTATCCTAAAAGATAGAATTTTATCCCAAGAAAATAAGCTAATTTAAAAACAAATGTTATCTATTAACTTTTAAATAAAAAACACATACTCCTGCAATTTATATCTCGCAAAAATATGTGATAATCACTCATTTATATTTGAATACTTTACCTTTACTTAAAAAGATACCTTAAAATACTATCCAATAGTATCTTAAGGTATCTTTTTTTTAGACCGTGCACCCCACTTCGACAGTACTCTATGCCCGTTACTATTACACCCAGCTCAAGCCAGATTTGTCCACGGCACTCAAGAAAGACTGCTTATCGCTGCTACCTTCCGGTCCTGACGAGGTTCACAGGTTCTTGATGCGTGGGACCCAACTCTCAACACCAGTTGTAATAGTCCGATAACACAGAATAAAGCCTCCATGGGGAATTCAACCCCGCTATAGCGGATTGCGGGTTACAGGGCACCGCTGACTCCCCATCTAGCACGGAAATGGCGGAAAAGAGGGGATTCGAACCCCTGGTAGAGTTGCCCCTACACACGCTTTCCAGGCGTGCTCCTTCAACCACTCGGACACCTTTCCACGTTGTTACTTGATTATTATAAACTTTTACCCCTACTTAGTCAATAGATAAAGTTTAATTACGTTTTATATATTTTCATGGATTTCATGAAAATATTTTCCACATTCTTTCAATTCACTGGTTCATTTATTTCTATTTTCCCATAACTCTAAATATATAGATACCCCTATCCCAAACTTAAGTTATCCTCCCAATCATAATCTTATAACATTGAAATATATTTATATTGGAAAGTTTCTTGGTCAACTTAAAAATTGAATGTGCGTATCTATAATAGTTAAGTCATCATTATTTTATTCCTTCGTATATAATATCAAGGTTTTTTCTCATATCATCAATGTAGCTTCCTGAATTCTCAAAGGTCACTAACGGTTTTACTGTAGCCCCTACTTCCTTTGCTAAAGTATCAGATATCTTTGAACTTGCTGCTTCTTCAGAAAAGATGGTTTTAACTTTATTTTCTTTAACATAATCAACTAAAGCTTTAAGTTTTGCAGGACTTGGATCTCCTGATGCAAATGCATCCTCAACACCTATCTGCTTCAAACTAAAATCTCTACATAAATAACCAAAAGCTTCGTGTCCTGCGATAAAGCTTTTATTGTTTAATCCATCAAACTTAGCTTTATATTCTTCATAAATATCTTGAAGTCTTTTTACATTTTTATTATAATTCTCTTCATAATAACTTTTGTTCTCGGGATCTTCCTCTACTAACTTATCTTTTATTGTCAAAATAGACTTTTCTACTTCTTTTATACTCAACCAAATATGCGGATCATATTCTCCATGTTTATGATCTTCTTTATTTTCGCTTGTATCCTCCATGTCTACATGATTCTGCTCTTCATCAGATAGCTTAATTAAATCAGATGATTTTGATAGATTGATTATTTGAAGTTCTGAATTTTGAGCACTATTTAAAGCATCATCTACCCATTCTTCCATTCCTAAGCCATTATATATAAATATATCTGCTCCTGCTATTCTTTTTATATCTGACGCTTTTGGTTCAAAGTCATGAGCTTCTGTACCAGATGGGACTATAGAAACTATATCCACTTTGTCGCCACCTACCAAAGTTGTAATCTCCTTCACTGCGTGAAAAGATGCCACCACTTGAATTTTTTCACTATCTTCTGTGCTTGTTGCTTTTTTATCACAACCAGCTATACTAACACAAAATATTGCTGATACAAATAACATTGTTACTCTTTTTAACATATAGCCTCCAGTTATTGCGAATGATTTGCATTTACTATATTATAGTAATATTATCTTAGCTTTATGTCAATAATATTAACTGGAAACCCAAGCTTTTAAACCTATGGAAAAAATAAAAATTTAATACCTATACTCTTCCACTTGGGATGTTTTTCTTTTTTAATATAAATTTATATTAAAGCAATATTTTTAAAATATTTTTATAAAATTTGTTTTAATACTTTGATTTTATGTCAATAATATTAAAGGAAGAGAATAGGATACTAAAACTGTTCTCCATTCTACATTTTTATATTATTTTACTAATATTTTTCTATCAAACATTAATATTTATTAATTTTTATTTAATGGTATTGACTATTTTTACTATTTGAATTAAAATAAGTTTAATAAGAAGTCGAAATTTGAAGGAGGATGCAAATCATGAGATCAACAGGTATAGTTAGAAAAGTCGACGAACTTGGAAGAATAGTTATTCCAATAGAATTAAGAAGAACATTAGACATAGAAATTAAGGATGCTTTGGAAATTTACGTTAATAGCGAAGAAATTATCCTAAAGAAATATCAACCATCTTGTATTTTCTGTGGTGAAGTAAAAGACGTTGAGAATTACAAAGGCAAGAAAATTTGCCATAATTGCTTAAATGAATTAAAAGAAAACGTATAAACAGCAAAAAGACCTAAGGCATAAGCCTTAGGTCTTTTTGCTATTTCTATATAAAATGTAGTATTGTAATACTAAACTAGTTTATATCACTTTATAGTATTATTTTTTATTGAAATAAGTTATATGTTTCAATGAAGGTCTTACATAAAGCTTATTTATTACTGGAATATCTACATAGACTTCGGATGTAGTTTCAATAAGTAAAAATATATATACTCTTTTCAGAAAGGACTTCTATTATGAATACTATAATAAATAAAATTATCCACAATTTGATTAATAATTATGGTTTTGTTGTTGAAAAGTATGGTGACAATGTTAACAATTCTGACAAACTAGTATTACTAAAATATCTACCTGATGGAATTTATTCAGTTATTTTTTCAAATGCCTATGATGAGGCATCAAATGCAATGTTTCTTAGAAAATATCTATTGGTGAAAGGCCAGAAATTTATCATTAATAATATAATTTTTCTAGAAAGTACTCATAATTATATCCCATCGTCTCCTTTTTACAATTATATGCTTATAGATTCTAAAGCTAAAATTATTTTATATTCAAACATTGCAATAGACTCTCTTAGGTCCTCTGTGGAAAACTCTTTATTCTCAAGAAAACATATAAAAAATAACCTTTTTTCTAGCAATCAAATAACTTCAATAATTATCTTTTTAAATATAGTAATTTTCCTTTATTCTTCATATATAAATGGAGATATATTTGACATCAACACCTTGATATTAGTTCAATTGGGTGCAAAAGTGAATAGTTATATTATTAATGGCGAATTTTACAGACTTCTTACCTGTACATTCCTCCATAGTGGATTAATGCATATTGCTTTTAATATGTATGCACTAAATAATATAGGTCGCTTAATAGAGCGAGTTTATGGTTGGAAAAAATTCATTTTAATATATATATTTGCTGGACTCTCAGGCTCCCTTGCTAGCTTCTTATTTTCACCTTATGTTTCTGTTGGTGCATCTGGCGCTATCTTTGGTCTCTTTGGAGCTGCACTAATTATGGGACTAAAGTTAAAGAAATATATAAACAGCAACTTTCTTGGAAGCTTAGCTTCAGTAATTGTAGTAAATGTTATATTTGGCTTTTCAAGTACAGGCATAGATAACTATGGTCATATTGGAGGTCTGCTTGGTGGATTATTAATGGGTGCTTTGCTATTTAATAAGAAAAATGCCCTTGCAAAACTTTAATAAGCTTCTAATAATCTATATATAAAAAGTAATTATCTATCTTGTATATATAAGTTCCCATTAAAAATCTACATTTTTTATAAGTAGTATCTGCTTTTAATGTAGCCCATTATTGGACCTATATACCTCATAAAGATTTATCAGAACATCAATTCATTGAATAAGAAAGCGGTGCCCCCAAATACAACACTGGGTTCACCGCTTTTTATTTCTATTTATTTTAGCTATTCTTATGTTTTCTCAAAAGAGATTTATCAAATTTATAATGGAAAGGTAGTATTACTGTTGAAACATTTTTATGTCTACTTAAATGGTGCTCAAGGAAATATGTTGTTTGATTATGCAAAAACCTATCATACCAATGAGTTGAAAGGAATTTAATCATAATTACCGAAATATTCTCTCCATGTTTAAGTTGGCTTTCTCTCTTCCAAAGATAATCATCCATAGGCTTTATTATGTCACGATATGGCGTCTCTATAATAACGAGCTCAACTGGAATCTTTAAATCCTTCCATTGGTTACGCAATTCTTCAGCATGTTCTGGATGACGACATACATGAAGAGCAACTATATTATCTGAAATAGAGTTAGCATAATTCATAGCTTTCAAAAATGGCTTGTTTATGTCATGTACAAGTAAAATACATTGTGTTGAAGTTACTTCATCCTTATCATAAGGATTGAACGTTTTTAAAGTAAGCTGTCTACCAATAAAAGTATAATATTTATTTATAAAATACATTCCAACCATAAGTGCTGGCATAGCAATAACTAACATCCATGCACCATCAAAAAATTTAGTAAATAAAACAATACCTGATACAACTAAAGTCACAAGAGAACCAAGTCCATTGATAAATGCTTTATAATGCCAGTTCTTTCCCTTATTCCTTATCCATCTTCTAAACATACCAAACTGTGAAACTGTAAATGAAATAAATACACCTACAGAATATAGTGGAATTAATTTATGTACATCGCTTTTAGCACCAATAATTAATATAGACGCAGCAATAAAGATAAATACTATTCCATTTGAAAAACTTAATTTTGTTCCTCTTGATGAAAATTGTCTTGGTACATATCCATCATGAGCAAGTATATATAATAACTGTGGTAATCCGTTATATGCAGTATTTGCTGCAAGTATTAAGATAAGCGCAGTGAATATTTGAATAATGTAATACATAAAGTTGTTACCAAAAACTGCTGAAGAAATCTGTGATAAAACTGTATGTCCTTCTAAAGGCGCAACATTAAGATGAACTGCAAGAATTGATGTTCCACCAAAAATAAATACAATTATTATTCCAAGCATGTACAATATATGCTTAGCATTACGAGTTGTAGGATCTTTAAAGCTTGGTACCGCATTACTTACAGCTTCAACTCCAGTCATAGCAGAGCAACCTGAAGAGAATGCTCTAAGTAATATTAATATACCAATTCCTTTTACCGTCTCTGCGGGAAGAATAGGTTCTGCATAGCTAATAGGATTTAATGTACCCGAAACCATCTTGAATACGCCACAGATGATCAATATAGCCATTGATCCAATAAATATATATGTTGGTAATCCGAAAACCTTTGAAGCCTCACGAATTCCTCTTAAGTTCATTAAAGTTATAAAAGCAACACAAATTAAAGATACTAATATCTTATGTTCTTGAAGTACTGTGAATGCAGATGAAAGAGCTGCAGATGCAGATGAAATACTAACAGCAACGGTCATAATATAATCGATTATTAGTGCTGCTGCAGTTAATAGTGAAGGAGTCTTTCCCATATTTTCTTTTGCAACAGCGTAAGCTCCGCCACCATTTGGATAAGTGTCAATTATTTGAGAATATGATAAAACAAGAATAGATAATAATATCAAGATTGGAATAACCACTGATGGAACTAATTTAAAGGAAAGGAGTCCCACTGCTGGTATAAGTATTAATAGAATCTCCTCAATAGCATATGCTACTGATGAAACAGCATCGCTGGCCATGATCGGCAAGCCCCATAGTCTAGATAATCTCTCATGCTTAATTTCAGAGTTTTTTAATGGTTTACCTAAAATAATGCTTTTAATGTCCACAATTCATTTCTCCCTTTTATTTTGCAAATAAATTACAGTTTCTAAAGAGTATTAATTTGTTATATTTCCCCGTATAAATAACAAATATCCATAATTATATCACTGATAATTTTATTGTCAATACTACAAATTTGTAACTTTTTAACCATATTAAGTGAAGCTTATTAATATTAAATATCAATGGATATAGGTTTCAAGGATACAACGACATTAAAACCTTATTTTATATTGATAACTTGCAATAAATTGTGAAATAGCTTTATTGGAACATATAATATTAATTAATCATCAATCTCTAAACAAATTAAATTTAACAATAAACCCCTAAATAAATTATAGAACATCCGCAAAGTCATCCTATATTCTTCTAGAAATAATCTACAAAAACACAGCTTGTATTAAGTCTATATTAAAACCAACTTAATCCTGTAGATTATAAGGATTAATGGGTAGACAAAAACTTTAAACCCAAAAACCCAAAGGGTATATCAGTTTTCCAGATCATCCCCTTGGACCATGCATATATATTCGATTTTTTAATTTTTACCATTTATAATAATACCACTATTATATTTCTATTACAATGGCCAATAACCGACTTAAAATAGCTTATTTCCCTTTGTATTCGTTTACTACAATCATTATTTTAACATAGCGTTTTTTACCTTATTTTAAGAATATAGATTACTTAATTGGCACACTCTTTAGTAAAAATAATTTATCCATGTCTAGCTTCTTCTTTCCTTAAAAAATTCTGTTATTATATCACTACATTCATCACTATAAAGCCATTCTACATGAACAAAACTATTGAGTGCTTCATTTTGGACTAGGTTTATTACAGAACCACATGCTCCTGTTGTTGGTTCAAAAGTTCCTATATATATCTTTTTAATTCTACTTTGAACAATAGCTGAAGCACACATAGCACATGGCTCTAGTGTCACATATATTTCACAATCATTAAGCCTCCAATTATCAAGAATTTCAGACGCCATTTTTATAGCTAATAACTCAGCATGTGCCGTAACCTCTTTTTTAGTTTCCTTTAAATTATGAGCTGCTGCTATAACCTTATCATCTTTTATTATGACAGCACCTACTGGAACCTCACCAAGTTCTCGAGCCTTTTTAGCTTCTTCTATTGCTATCTTTAAAAAATTGTTATTCATTTTTACTCCACATCTCTTTTATTTTTTACAATTGTATATACATTTAAATGAATTACTATTTTTATACTTAAAAAGCCTTCAGCATTAAACTGAAGGCTTTTTGGTATTCCCAACAGGACTCGAACCTGTATCTGTCCCTTAGGAGGGGACCGTTCTATCCCTTGAACTATGAGAACACAATTAATATGATATTTTGTAACCTTTTTCTAGGTTACTTCACAAAAAGTATATCACTAGGTTCGAAGAACGTCAAGATTCTTTGACTGTCCTATTTTCACAACTCTAAAACTCTCCGTTTTCATGTGCCTCAAGAAGTTCTTGAATCTTAGGACCACAACGTCTTCCTTGACATCCCCCAGTACCAGCACCTGTAGCTTTGTTTACTTCCTCGATAGTCTTTGCACCTTTTATTATAGCTGCTTTTATAGTTGCTCTGGATATACTTTTACATAAGCATATCTTTGTGAGTTTATCTAGTATTTCTGGTTTAATATTTTGATCCATACTTTTCCTCCTTTATATAAATTCTATTTTAAATATATATATTGCAATAAAGTTCATTCACAACTTATCAAGATTTGCTGCTATAGCGCAAAATTTTAAATGTATTTTTATTATTGAAACTTATATATATAAGTTTAGATAAAGAATCTTCATTGATTATATTATGCCCATAGAATTTTAGCTTCAATAATAAAACTTATATATAATATTCTTAATTATAAATCTATATATAGTATATACTAAAATATAATAAACTAAATCTTAATAAAAAATAGACTTATTCTAATAATAAACTTAAAATTTTTATTTTAATCATTACTATAGCTTTTATATTAATGAATAATGATATTTTTGTCTCTTTATCTAACTTGACCTTTCAGCACCTATTGTTATATTCTAGTTAATAATAAGACTCAAACTTAAAGATTTGAATTTAAAATATTAAACGAGAACTTTTTTGCATTAGCTTATATAGAAATTTTTACAGAAGATTATTATAATTAATGCATACTCTTATTGATATAACTAAAAATATATAATTGAAAATGAAAAGAGGTATTACCTTGATAAAAGTTTATAATAGAACCACAGAAAAATATGAAATAGAAAAAGTTGCAGGCGAAAAGTTTCTAAATATGCTCTACTCTTCTCCAGCTGGCAAAGGTCCTTTGGAACTATTCATCAAAAAGAAAGCTTTTTCTAGGGTATATGGTGCCTATAACGATAGTTTTTTGAGTAAAAGATCAATACCTAAGTTTGTAAATAGTTTTGATATAGATATGGATCAATCAGTAAAACAACTTAAAGAATTTAAAAGCTTTAATGATTTCTTTACAAGGAACTTAGTTGAAACTGCGAGACCAATTTCAAAGAATAACAGTGATTTCATATCTCTTGGTGATGGTAGACTTATAGCGTATACAAATATAGATATGAATAACTTAGTACAGGTTAAAGGACTTACTTATTCTTTAAAGGATTTGATAAAAAATGATACTATTGCTAATAAATATGCTGGAGGCATTTGTCTTATCTTAAGACTTAACCCTACTGATTATCACCGCTTTCATTTTATTGATTCTGGTGTTTGTTCAGAGACTACTAAAATAAAAGGACACTATTATTCAGTAAATCCTATTGCTCTTGAAAAAATTCAAAGACTTTTTTGTGAGAATAAAAGAGAATGGAGTATTTTCAAAAGCGATAACTTTGGAGAATTACTATATGTAGAAGTTGGTGCCACCTGCGTAGGTTCTATAATACAAAGTTATAAACCAAATAAGCCTGTCGCTCGTGGTGATGAAAAGGGTTATTTCAAATTTGGTGGCTCCACGGTTATATTATTTATAGAAAAAGATAAGCTTAAATTAGATGATGATATTTTAGCACAATCAAGTTTAGGTATAGAAACCAAAGTATCTTTAGGTGAGACAATCGGTTGTAAAATTCAAAATTATAATGTATAAGCTTCATTGCTAGGAGTGAAGAAAACGTCTATGGATGTATTGAAAAATCAATACATACATAGACTTTCTTTTAGTATTATAAATTAGACTTAAACCTATTAATTCTATAAAAATGTACCTTAAGCATAGCTAAGGTACATTTTTATATATCTGTATATTATTTTTCTTTCCCAATATACCAATAAGCTAAAGCAACAAATACAACTCCGCCGATAATATTTCCAATTGTTACAGCAGATATATTATGAATGTAACCAGCTATTGATACTGCTGGATCATTAGCTACTAATAACCCTGTAGCTAACAAAAACATATTAGCGATACTGTGCTCAAACCCTGATGTAATGAACGCAAATAAACACCAGAATATCATAATAAGTTTTGCAGTTTCCTCTTTAAGTTTTATTGTGCACCATACTGCTAAACAAACTAGTATATTACACAAAATACCTCTTACAATAAGTTCTCCATAAGGAGTAGTCATTTTTGTTGCTACTACTTCACTTATAAATTCACCTGTATGTCCACTAGCTAAGCCTGAAGCTTTATAAATAAATGCTAAGACTATTGAACCTATAAGGTTTCCAAAATAACTTAACCCCCAAATTTTGAACGTATCCTTCCATGATACTTCCTTTTCTAGAGATGCTATTGGCATAACTAGCGTATTCCCTGTAAAAAGATCTGCTCCACACATCATTACAAGACTCAATGCTATTCCAAAGAAAGCACCCATAGCAACTTTGGTCATTGGTGAGTTAGCAGCATGCATGTATCCTCCTACAGTGTAAATTAAGATAATGCCAAGCCCTATATATAAACCTGCAAGAGCAGATGAAACAAAATATCTACCCTTTCCCTTTTTATATAAGGCAAGCTTTTTGTGCGCAGTTTTGCACACATCATGAATTACTTCAGCCATGATATCCTCCTTAGCTTGTCCAAACAATTTTTAACCTTATGTTCTATATAATTCCATAAGCTTACGTTTTCCACTATAGATTATATATTAAAAATAGCTTACTATTCAATAAAATAAACTATAATAAAAGCTAGGTTTTAATATTTTTTCAGACTTTTTACAAAATCAATATTAGACTTTACTTAATTATATATATTTTTTATATAATTAATACCAAATATTTTAGTAAACATTTACATGGTTTCTAATAAAATAATTACTCATGATTCCCCCTTAAATTAAGTAAGAAAATTACTTAATTTTTTATAATTAAATTTAAACAAACAAATACCCACTGGCACGGGGATACCAGTGGGTTATATCTATAGGGGATATGAAAAAAAGATTATCTATCATGTTTTTATTATAACTCTTTAATGTGTCAATTCTGTGTCAAATTAATAAACTTTCTATAAATCTTTTAGTAAACATTTTCATATTATATCTTTCTTTCTAAAACCAGAACGTCTTTGGACTTAATTAATATTTCTCCTTTTTTACCTTTATTTTTTATTAAATCTATATAATTTTCATCTTTAAGGTTTATAACTACATCTTCATCATTGTAGTTCATAATGAAAGTAATTTCTTTATCATCCTTAAACCTTTGGGCAATTTCTACTCCTGCTTTAGCTTGAAAAGGAGCTGTTATGCTGTTATCTTCACATAAAACTTCCATAAGTCCAGCTATGAAACTTTGTTCTGGATCTGTAGCTATATAATAAGCTTTACCTTTCCCAAAATTATTTACAGTAAGCGCAGGTTTACCTGCATAGAAATCTTTTCCATAAACCGCTAATACTTTTGCAGTTTCAACATTTAAAATATCGCATAACATTTTACTTATGTATTCTTTTTCTAGTTTTCCTACTGTTTCTTTCATTACGATACTATTACTCATATCTGGAAATATAGCATCAATCTCTTCTACCCATAATCCAAGTAATTTTCTTAATTCACCTGGATATCCACCAACTTTTACTATATCCGTTTCATCAACATAACCACTAAAGAATGTAGTTACGAAGGTTCCACCATTTTCGACATAACTTTCAAAATTCTTTGCTACACCTGGTCTAAGCATATATAAAACTGGTGCTACAACTATTTTATATTGAGATAAATCCGCTTCTGGTTTTACCATATCAACAGCTATATTCATATTGTAGAAAGCTTCATAATATTTTTCTACTTGTTCAACATAATTTAAATCCTTGCTAGGACCACTGGAAAACTCTACTGCCCACCAATTTTCCCAATCAAAAACAATTGCAACTTTAGCTTGCATTCTTGAATCTATAGTCTTATCCCCTAACGCTTTTAGTTCATCACCTATTTGTGTTAACTCTTTAAATACGCGGGTATTTTCATGTCCAGCATGAGATATGACTGCTCCATGGTACTTCTCACAAGCTCCAATAGACTGTCTTAATTGAAAGAACATTATAGCATCAGCACCATGTGCTAATGTTTGATAGCTTTGAAGTCTAAGAACCCCTGGACGTTTTACGCTATTATACGGTTGCCAATTTTGCTGACTTGGAGTCTGTTCCATAAGTAAAAATGGCTTTCCATCCTTTAAGCCTCTCATAAGATCATGCCTCATAGCAGTTTTAAACATAGGGTCAGTTAATGATGGGTAGTTATCCCAAGATATTATATCCATGTACTCTGCCCATTTGAAATAATCTAAAGGTTTAAAAGTTCCCATGAGATTTGTAGTTATTGGGATTTCAGGTGTTATGTTTTTAATAATATCATATTCCGCTTTATAACAATTAAATACTGATTCAGACATAAACCTATTATAATCAATGGCTATAGATTGGAAGTTTGTTTTTGCAGTCCACCCGTCCATCCATACTTCACTTAGTCCTGAAGGAATAACAATTTCATCCCAATCGTATATTGTATGTCCCCAGAAGTTTAAGTACCACTTTTTATTTAAGTTCTCAATAGTTCCATATCTCTTCTTTGCCCAGTTTCTAAATTCTTCTTCACATTTATCACAATAGCAATAATTACCGTATTCATTTCCAATATGCCACAAAGCTATAGCTGGATGATTTTTATATCTTTCTGCCATAAGACCTGTTAGCTTTGTTGAAAATTCATGGTATTTCTCATTGTTTGGACAGAAGTTTACTCTACCACCGTGTTTACGTCTTCTTCCATAGAAATCTACTGGTAGCATTTCTGGATACTTTTTTGACATCCACGAAGGTTGTGCAGCTGTGGAAGTAGCAAGACAAACACTTATTCCATTTTCCCATGCTAAATCTAAAATTTTATCTAACCATTCAAACTTATATTCATCTTCAGATGGTTGAAGAAGCGCCCAACTAAATACAGGAATTGTTATGATATTAATACCTGCTAACTTAAAAAGTCTCATATCCTCTTGATAAATTTCGTCTGGCCATTGGTCAGGATTATAATCTCCACCATAAAATATAGAGCTTAAGTTTTTCATATTTTTCCTCCATTCTTCTTGTTCAACATTTTCTAGATTCCTCTAAGTAATCATTAACATATACTGTTTTTAATATTCATAATAAATAAGACACAGAACTTAATCCGTGCCCTATTTGTACATATTTATTTGAGATTATTATTAACTCTTAACAGCTCCTAATGTCATACCAGCAACAAAGTATTTTTGAACAAAAGGATATACAAGTAATATTGGTACAGTAGCTGTTATAGTTAACGCCATTCTAATAGATTGTGGCGAAACTACTGCATTTGTTACAGAGTTTGAGTTTACTTGTGCCTGTGAAATTGCTGTGGTGGCATTTGTATTATCCATGATCTTGATCATTTCAAATTGTAACGTACTGAGCCATGCCTTTCCTGCACTATATAAGTAAGTATCAAACCAAGAGTTCCATTGTCCAACTGCTACGAATAATGATATTGTAGCTAAAACTGGGATACATAATGGCATTATTATTTTATAGAATATAACAAAGTCATTAGCACCGTCTATACGAGCTGATTCTTGTAATGATATCGGAATACCATCAATAAAAGATCTCATAACTATAACATTGAATACACTTATTAAAGCTGGAATTATATATACTGAGAACTTTCCTACAAGTCCAATGTTCTTAATAAGCATATATTCTGGAATCATACCTCCACTAACATACATAGTTATAACGAATAGTACAACTACTGGTCTATTGAAAGCATAATCTCTTCTACTAAATACATAAGCAAGCATTGCTGTACAGATAACTGCCGTAAATGTTCCAACTGCAGTTCTTAATACAGACATAAAGAACGCACTCACTAGATTGTTATATTTGAATATTTCTTTATAGTTATCAAAAGTAAACTCTCTTGGTATTATAAAATTAGAACCCTTTATTGTATCCATTGAATCATTTAATGATATTGCTAATACATTTAGGAATGGATACAACGTTGCAATCATAACTAATATCATTAATACATATAGAAATATATCAAATGCTCCTATATCTCTTTTCTTTTTCGCCTTTACAGCTTCCATTATTTCCACCTCCTACTATTATAGTATCTTTCCTTCTCCCCATTTTTCTGCAATCTTATTTGCTGAGAATATAAGTATGATACTTATTACAGATTTAAATATACCTATCGCTGTTCCGAAGGAGTATCTAAACATTCCTATACCATAATTTAAAGCGTATAAGTCAAGAACGTTAGCATAATCCATTACCATTGGAGTTTTTAATAGGAATTGTTTTTCAAAACCTATGTTTATAAGTGATCCTATACTCATTACTAGAAGTACCATTATAGTAGGCTTAATGCTTGGCAATGTTATATTCCACATTCTTCTAAATCTACCAGCACCGTCAACCTTTGCAGCATCATATAACTCTGGGTCTATACCAGTCATAGCCGCTAAATATATTATCGCATTCCAACCAGTTTCCTTCCAAACATCTGATACTGTAACTATACCCCAGAATAACTTTGGTTCAGATAAAAATTGAATTGGTTTACTTATTATATGCAAATTCATTAATAATTGATTTATTGGACCGCTTGGTGCAGCAAGTAGCGTTGTTACAATACTAGCTGTTACAACCCAAGATACAAAGTGAGGTAAATATGAAACGCTTTGTACTGTCCTCTTAAATTTGTTTCCTCTAAGTTCATTTAGCAATAATGCAAATATTATTGGGACTACAAACCCAAATATAATTCCTAAAATACTCATTCCTAATGTGTTTCTCATTAACTTTGGAAACTCTGGATCTGTTATAAACGCTTTAAAGTGCTTAAACCCTACCCATGTTTGTTCTGAGAAAGCTTTTGCTGGCTTATAATCTTGGAAAGCCATTGTCCATCCCCAAAGCGGTACATATTTAAAAATTATAGCCCATATCACAAAAGGCAGAGACATAAATATTAGGTATTTTTGTTCTATAAGATTTTTTAATCCTATCTTTTTTTTCTTGGAAAATTTAAGTTCTTCGTCTTTAACTGTTGTATTTTCCACGTTAATCCCCCTTCCATTCTTCATGATTTAATTATAACTTTTCCCCATGGAAACGTATACCTATGAAATTCAACGTAAAACACCCTACTATTTAGATATTTATAAAATATAGATATACCTCTAATTTTCTACACATAATTTGTTTAAAAAAGGCATAGAGTAGTAACTCTATGCCTTTGAAATACAAGGTTTTGTGTGTTATTCTGTGAACTAAAGATATTATTTACCGCTCCATAAATCAACAGTTGCCTTAATTAATTTAGTCATTTCTTCGTTAGCTGTTTGAAGTTCTGGAGTATTTAAATCTTTTTGATAAGCAGTCCAATCAGCATCAAAGTTGTTGCTCATTATAAGTTGTGGTATTTTTGATTGGCTTAAATCATCTGCTTTCTTTTGAGCTATTGTTATTGGGCTATCATTTGGAATTTTGATATTGTATGCAGCACCAAAATCTGAAACTGGGAAGTCTTTTTCATCTGGGAACATATCTAATACCATCTTTTTGCCGTATGCAGCTAAAGTTTTCTTATATGCTTCATTGTAATCAGCTATTATATCTTCTTTAGAGTTAGTTGTATAGTATTGTCCTGACTCATCTTGAACACCATCACCATATTGTGGGAATGGGTATCCATATTGTCCTAGACCTGTTTTCTTACCATAATCTTTATCTGTGTTTTTCTTGTCTTTTTCTGCTTGTGGAACAACTCTCTTACCATCTACGATTTCGTAGTTAACGCCTTCAATACCCCAGTTGTTAAGTATTTGAGCTTCATCTGTACATAACCAGTCTATGAACTTGATTGCTCTTTCTGGATCTGCACAAGAAGTAGTTATACCAACACCTGATGCACCTGAATATCCAGCATTAGTCATGTTGAATTTAACTTTATCATTTAATGTAACAGCTAATGGGAAGAATGTTCTATTAGCTTGATTGTTTGCATTTAACGAAATGTTAGCATCTTTATAATCCCAATATGCGTCTGATATTAATAATACTCTACCAGTAGATAATTTAGCTATATATTGGTCATATTTTTGAGTAAATGATTCTGGATCTAATAATCCTTCTTTATATAACTTGTTTAACCAAGTATAGTATTCTTTCATTTGAGGATCTAAGAATTTATATTCTGCTTTATAAGTCTCTGGATCTACTTTCCATTGACCATTGTCCCCTTGTCCTAGAACGAATCCTGATGGGTTACCAACTGTGATTAACCATCTCCAATCATCAGCACATAATGACATACCGATAGTTTCTTGTCCGTTTATAGTTGGGTATTTAGCTTTATAATTCTTTATTAATTTATATACATCATCTAAAGTCTTAACTTGTGGGTATCCAGCATCTTCTAATACTGCATTTTGGATTTGCATTGAACCATCTGGTTTCCAGTTTGCATTATTAACTCCATAAACACCTAGTGTGTATATCTTTTTATCTTCACTACTGAATCTAAGTCTGTTTAAGTAATCACCGTATAATTTTTTGATGTTAGGACCATATTTGTCGATTAAATCATCTAATGGTACTAATGCTCCAGCTTCAACTAATTTAGTTGTGTCACCCTTAGCATAGATTAAGTCTGGATATTCTCCAGAAGCTATCATTAGAGGCACCTTTTGATTGTTACCTCCAACTGGATAATCAATTTTAAGTGATACACCAGTTTTTTCAGTTATCTTTTTAGCTATTGGATCTGTAAAATCATTTGCAACTCCATCAGCACTATAGAATGAAAAAGTTATTGGTGCTTTGTCATCTTTTTCTGTCTTTGCTTCTTCTTTTTTGGATCCGCATCCAACTAAAGATGTAACAGCTAAAGCAGAAACTAATAGTAAACTAAGTAGTTTAGTTTTTTTCATACATCGTTCCCCCTAATAATAATTATTATGAATATATCCAAAATTAATTAAGCGAAAAACCATTTATAATATCGTTTTCACTATGACTTTTGGAGTATTCTTTTGTTGTTACAAGGATATTATAGACCTTTACCCTGAAAACGTATACCTAGAAAATTGCACATAAAACACCTTTATTTTTATAGGTTTTCACACTTATTTAACTTTTTATACTCTTTTGGACTCATCCCAACATACCTTTTAAACTTGCTATAAAAATAATCTATATTTTTATAACCAACTTTTTCAGATACTTGATAAACCTTTAAACTATCGTTTGTAAGTAATTTTTTTGCATTTTCAATTCTTATTTTATCTAGGTAACTATTGAAACTTTCATTTGTATGATTCTTGAACATTTTTCCAAGATATGCGCTATTATAATTGAAAATTTCAGCTAACATTTCAAGTTTAATATCTTTATAATAATTCCTATCTATATAATTCACAATTCTTTTCATTATATTATCAGAACAGTTATTCTCAATAACCTCAGACATGCTCATAAATTCCTCTTTAATATATTGAAGAAGAGTTTTTAAGTTCGCATAACTATATATTCCGTTAATAATATCATCATCCTTTGGAAATTTATCTTTGTACTCTGGAAAACTTGCCACAAGTTGGCTTTTGATTTCAAGAAAATACTTTATAAGTAATCCTTTCATTTTCTCTGTGGATAAATTTGAGTTTATAAGGCTTTTCTCAAGTAATTTTATTGTATTAGTTAACTTATCCATGTCTCCTATTTCAATAGAAGTATATAATGCCTGTATATCATCTTTTCCAAAAGTTATATCTTTATCGCCTTGATTTGTCGAACCATATTTTACTATTTTTTCATCGTCATATATGAACTTATTCTCAATTATTTCCTTAGCACTCTTATATGATTTTGATATATCTTCTACAACTTCAACGCTTTCTCCAATTGCAATAAACGCACTTACATTCTTATTACCCACTAACTGATTATAAATAGATGACAAGAGCATCTTAATTGAAGCATCACTTTTATCTACAAAGGTTATTACATACTTTCCTTCTACTCTGCACAACCCTATATCCATTTTATCTTTTAAGCATTCTTCTATTCGCTCTTCTATTTTAATAGGCTTTGTAGTTTCATCTCCAACGCAAGTATCTATAATTGATACAACAAATCTCTCAGCATCTGACTTTTGTCCACTTATTTCTCTATATTCAATTAAATCATCTTGAAGATATGATCCAGTTACTATTTTTCTTAAAAGTTCATTTCTTAAATGTTTTTTAGTAAGATTAAGATATTTATTTTTATTTTTTTCTTGTTCAATCTCTAAATACAAACCTTTTAAATTCTCTATAAGTTCATCTTCATCTATAGGTTTTAAAAGATAAGATTTTACCCCTAACTTTATAGCATTTTGTGCATACTCAAATTGTGAATAACCTGTAAGCACTATAAATTTACTAAGAGCCCCTTGTTCTTTAGCAGCTTTAATCATTTCAATTCCATTCATTCCAGGCATGTTTATGTCAACTAGCACCAAGTCTGGTTTCAAGGTTAATATCTTTTCAAAACCATCCTTACCATCTAAACCTTCACCACATACTGTGTATCCATATTTATTCCAATCAATAATGATCTTTAGACCTTCCCTAACAATAGGTTCATCATCAACAATCAAAACGTTTAACATAGTCTTCCTCCTAGTTTATTGGTAAATATATTTTCACTTCTGTGCCAACTTCTAATCCACTAAAAATTTCAACCCCATATTCATCGCCATAATATATTTTAATTCTATGATTAACATTATTTAATCCAATACTTTTACCTTTATAATTAATATTACTAATACTTGCCCTTAGGTTCTCCAATGTTTCTGGACTTATTCCAACGCCATTATCACGTATAGAAAAAATTAGTCGATTTTCATCTTTGCTTATTATAATTTTAATTTCACCTATACCTTGCTTATGTTCGAATCCATGAACAAAAGCATTTTCAACTACTGGTTGAAATAATAATGGAAGTACATAATAATCATCTATATTACATTCAATATTAATATCATAGGTTATCCTATCCCCAAACCTAAACTTCTGTATCTTTAAATAATTCTTAATCATAGTAATTTCTGATTCTAAAGAAACAAGATTATCATTTATTTCTAAGTTTCTTCTCATAATTTTTGCTAATATTTTTACAATCTCAGCAATTTCGTATTGTTCATTGCAATAAGCTTTCATCCTTATTGTTTCCAAAGTATTATATAAAAAGTGGGGATTTATTTGACTTGCTAACATTTTAAATTCAACATCTTTCTGTTTTGATGCAAGTTGCTCTTTTTGAATTTTTTCTACATACACTTGATTAATCAAAAGCTGAATACTGTCTATCATCTTATATAAATCATCATAAAGTTCAGCAATTTCATCATCACCTTCTAACGTCTTAATTATTTCGAAATCACCACTTACTACCTTATGCATCTCACCTTTAAATACTATAACCCTTTTACTAAAATTATTTGAAAATTTAAAGATTATAATTATAGAAATAGCCATACTTATGAAAATAATAGCAAATCCTGTAGCGCTTTTTAAGTCTGACTGTCTATATATTTTATTTAAAGGTATCATACTTACTACTTTAATGCTGTTTATTTCATTAGATGTAATATTTCTGCTTATGGCAACTATTTTTTCATTTCCATACTCAATATAACTAATTCCATTATCTTTGTAATTTATATTAGCTATTGATACGTCTTCAGTCCTTTTGTCGTTGGAAATAATCACCTCATCATTTAATATTATAAATGTATCAAAGGGTTCATCCTGTATTATATTTTTTAATGGTTGTTCTGTAACTTTTATCTGAAGCACACCAATTTCATTGCCATTATCATTCTTTATCACTCTATGCAATGCTAAATTATATTTATCCAGATATTCATCGTAAACGTACTGCCAAGTTATTTTTGCGCCATTTTTTATGGTTTTTTGATACCAAGGTTGTGCTGCTATTCGATCTGTTACCTTAACAATAGACCAATCAAGTACAGTCTCATTTTTTACATATAAAATTATATCATCAATAGACGCATAATAATTCATGTATTCGGTTATTGTCGTATATTGTTCATAATCCTCAAGTATCAAACTTCTATCTTTTTCATTATACTGAGTTGTTACTAAACTTTGCAATCTCTTGTCCACATATAATAATTCTGAAACATCAGAAGCTAGATCAGTAATTTCTTTAATTCTATCAACAATTCTGTCAGAATTTGCTTCTGCTTCTGATACAGCCCGTTCCCTTACTATATTTCTCGTACTTATTGTTAAGTATGTCCCAACTAGCAATAATGGTATCAAACCTGCAATCACATAAATTGCCATAAGCCTATTTCTTATTCTCATATTACTAATTACTTTTTTAAATATTTTTAGGCTTTTCATTATTAAATATCCTTTCTAAGATATTACGACTTATCACACTCAATACCGATAAATTTTACAAATATTTTCTTATTGCTATATTATCATAATTCACTCTTTTCTCAAACATTTTTTTAATTCTAGGCAGTAAAAAGTGGAACTCTATTGATAAAAATCAGTATAGAGAACCATCTTTTACAATTATAACTGTTCTACTAAAAGTTTTTTCTTAATATTTTATAGTCTTATATATACTAACATTATCTTTTAATCTAATATCTTGGGAAGATGCTGCTATTAACAAC
Source organism: Clostridium cellulovorans 743B (assembly GCF_000145275.1). Classification (NCBI taxonomy): domain Bacteria; kingdom Bacillati; phylum Bacillota; class Clostridia; order Eubacteriales; family Clostridiaceae; genus Clostridium; species Clostridium cellulovorans. The sequence goes on along the minus strand of NC_014393.1, from coordinate 68,861 downwards.
TCAAAATTTCCCTCTTCACATACCCATATTGCTTCTTCGTTGTTGTAATATGCAAAAGATTTTTTATCAAATTCTAATTCTACCGATTTTATTTCCTGTGGTTGTAAAAACACCTTAGCAAAAGCTTTTAGTTCCTTTTCAGGTCTTTCAAGTTGTGATTCTGTATCTCTTACATAACCTTGAATAACTTCGGCACCTGCAACAGTTCCAGTATTTTTAACCTTAAATGTTGCTATTACTTTAATATCATTATCTTTTTCTTCCTTAGAAACCTCCATGTCACTATATTCAAAGGTTGTATAAGATAATCCATGTCCAAAACAGAATAAAGGTTCGACTTTATAAGTATCAAAGTATCTATAGCCTACATATAATCCTTCTTTATAATGAACTGTTTGCTCTCCTGGGAATTCTCCAATTTTATGTGCTGGTGAATCCATTAAAGTTTTAGGAAATGTCACTGGAAGCTTCCCTGATGGATTGACATTGCCAAGTAAAACTTCTGCTAAGGCAGTTCCTCCTTCCATTCCTGCATAGGAACTATGAATAACTGCGGGTGCCATATCTAACCATTGACTCATTTCAACTGGTGTGCCACATATCATAACTACTACAGTATTTTTATTTACTTTAAGAAGTTCTTTAATTAAATCGTCTTGCCCATAAGGCAAAACTAAATCTGGCTTATCGAATCCTTCAGTATCAAAGTCATGATTTATACCTCCAACAAACACAACTGCATCAGCCCCCTTTGCAGCTATTACAGCTTCATCAAAGAGAATTTTATCGTTATCTTTTTCTTCTGAAGAATAACCCTTGAAATATTCTATTTTTGTATTTCCCCCAAATTTCATGCGTATACCAGAAAGAGGGGTCACTTCATATAATGCTTTAATTGCAGCACTATCTCCACCTGGCGAATGAATCCTATCACCATTTTCTCCTATTACTACTAATCTCTTTATCTTTTTTCTGTCCAACGGTAAGAGTTTTCCTTCATTCTTTAACAATGTTATAGATTCTCTTGCAATCTCTAAAACCCTCTGTTTATGTTCTAAAGTATTATATTCTCCGTCATACCGATTATCATCAAACATTTTTAGCTTAAACATAAGCTTAAGAATTCTTGAAATTTTATCATCAAGAGACTTTTCTTCTATCTTTCCTTCATTAACTTCTTTAATCAATGGATCAGCCATAAAATATTCAGTAAAATTAGTAGTAACATTCATTTCTATATCAAGCCCATTATAAACTGCTTCATAAGTATCATGAACTGCACCCCAGTCAGAAATTACAACACCTCCATAATTCCATTCACCTTTTAAGACCCTATTCAGCAGGTAATCACTATGAGATGCATGGATTCCCCTTAATTTGTTATATGCCCCCATCAATGTATAAGGATCTGCTTCATTAATTGCTGCATCAAAAGCTGGAAAATAAATTTCTCTTAATGCTCTATCATCTACATCTACATCAATTTTTAACCTGTTCGTTTCTTGATTGTTAACAGCAAAATGTTTAACACAGGCTGCAACATCATTTTCTTGGATACCTTTTATAATTGCTACCGCCATCCTAGCTGTTAAATATGGATCTTCACTTATATACTCATAATTTCTTCCACACACTGGACTTCTTAATATATTAACTCCTGGTGCTAAGATTACGTCTTTACCTCTACCTCTTGCTTCATTCCCTAATACTTGACCAGCTTTATAGGCAAGATTAATATTCCAAGTAGCAGCCAATGCTGTATTGCTTGGAAGATATGTGACAAAATCATCAGTATTATTGATAGCAATCCAGTTATCGTCATAAAAATCACGTCTAACTCCCATTGGTCCATCAGACATTATCAGTGGGGGAATCCCTAACCTTGGTACCCCTCCCGTTTTGAAAAGACCATTACCGTGGATCATTGCAACCTTTTCCTCAAGTGTCATCATTTCTATCAATTCTTTTATTTTATTTCCTATATCCATAAGCATGTACCTCTCTATTTTTTATGCTATCTAGATTATATAAAAAAGCAGAAGTCTTCATCCCTAGATAATCCTTTACTCTAATTTCTCAAGTGAAAGATTTTCACAGGTAGATTTCCTCCTGCTTTTTATATAAATAAAGTTCTCATATTTCTAATAAAATTTATTTTAATTTAATAACTAATTTTCCTACATTGCTTGATGGAAATATCTTTGTATCTGATCCTTCTATTACGAAAGACCCACCCTCAACAACTTCAACATTTTGAACTCCTACTAATACTAGAGACCATGGTTTACCAACCCCCTTAGCATCAATAGTTATTTCCCCTTTAGAAAGCATTGCCGAAACTTCAAGTGCAACTTCACTATTCATAGATCTAACTGTAGCACTTGCACCCTTTCCCTCTTCTAGTTCATAAACTTTTAAAGTTACATCTTGTGCAAAATCATAATCTGACTTTCTGTTTTCGCTACCAACAGCAATTATCGAGTTTGGACGAACCATAAGTGGAATACTCATATAATCATGAGTCTCTTTTCTCCATGATCCACCGTCAACTTTTTCACCAGTAAAGAAGTTAGTCCAAGTTCCTTTTGGAAGGTAGTAATTTGCTACACCTTGCTCGTTGAAAATTGGTGCAACTAGAATAGAATCACCAAACATATATTGACGATCTAAATATCCTATCGCTGGATCATCTTGGAATTCTAAAACCATACTTCTCATCGAAGGAATACCTGTCTTCGAAGTCTTATAAGCTTCATTAAAGATATATGGCATTAAACTAGCTTTAAGCTTTGTAAAATGTCTTACTACATCGACTGCTTCTTCTCCATATAACCATGGAACTCTATAAGAAGAACTTCCATGTAGACGGCTGTGAGAAGAAAGTAATCCAAATGCTGCCCAACGTTTGTAAACATCTTCTGTAGAAGTACTTTCAAATCCGCCGATATCATGACTCCAAAATCCAAAACCAGACATTGTTAAGGATAATCCGCCTCTTAAACTTTCAGCCATTGATTCGTAGTTTGCTGAACAATCTCCTCCCCAATGAACAGGGAATTGTTGTCCTCCCACTGTAGCTGATCTCGCAAATAATACAGCTTCATCTTTACCACGTTTCTTTTCAAGTACATCAAATACTACTTTGTTATATAGATAAGTATAGTAATTATGCATTTTTACAGGGTCTGAACCATCAAAGTAAGTTACTTCTGTTGGTATTCTTTCGCCGAAATCTGTTTTAAAGCAATCTACACCCATATCAAGTAAAGCTTCTAGCTTATCAGCAAACCATCTGCATGCTGCAGGATTTGTGAAATCTACTATAGCCATTCCTGGTTGCCACATATCCCATTGCCAAACGTCTCCATTCGGTCTCTTAATTAAGTATCCATTATCCATTCCTTCTTGAAACATGCTTGATTCTTGTGCTATGTATGGGTTAATCCATACACATATTCTTAAACCTTTTTCTTTTAACCGCTTAAGCATACCTTCTGGATCCGGGAATACTCTTGAATCCCATTCTAAATCCGTCCAATTGAAATCCTTCATCCAGAAACAGTCAAAATGAAATACATGTAATGGAAGATCTCTTTCTGCCATTCCATCTACGAAGCTTGTTACTGTTTCTTCATCATAATTTGTTGTAAATGATGTTGTTAGCCATAATCCAAAGCTCCATGCTGGTGGAAGAGCTGGCTTTCCAGTAAGTGTAGTGTATCTTTCTAACACTTCCTTCATTGATGGTCCATTTATTATGAAATAATCTAAACTTTCACCTGGAACTGCGAACTGAACCTTCGTAACCTTATCTGTTCCAACTTCAAAAGAAACTTTATCTGAACTATTTACAAATACGCCATATCCTTTGTTTGATATATAGAAAGGAATGCTCTTATATGATTGTTCTCCACTTGTACCACCATCTTCATTCCAAGTCTCTACTGTCTGACCATTTTTAACAAATGGTGTAAACCTTTCCCCTAATCCGTATATAAGTTCTCCGACAGAAAGATTTAATTGTTCCCTCATATATGTATCTTCAAGAGCTCCCTTGTCATAGGCGATACCTCTGAAGTTTTCCTTAACGTAAGATAGATCTCTCCATCCGCTATATGTTAATCTTTCTTCTTTATTGAGGAATTCCATCTTCCATTTTTTTTTATCTATTTTAACATTAAGATTCCCACTAGTTAATTTAATTGTTGTTTCATCTTCTACTATGTCAAACTTTGTATCTGTACAATTATTGATTTCAAATTTAGGTCCTCTATCTACTATTCCCATATAATGAAATGATTGTACCCTTATTACATCTGGAATAGGTGAGGAAATTTTTATAGTAATATTAGGTCCTTGCAATGTATCACCACGATGGTTTATTTTATGAGTCGGTGTATTTAATGTTATTACATTCCCCTTAACACTTGTGCTATATACTTCTTCTGGACTAAAGGATGCCACACCTTCCCTATTTAACCAAAATCCATTACTAAATTTCATAATCATACTCCTCTCGTAGCTTAATAATGATTATTTAAATTATAGTTTATAACCATGTAATCGTATACCATGATTTTTCTATATAAACTACTATAAAAATTAGAGTAGCTTATAACCATTATATTTTTTGTTTTACGTTAGAAATTTATGTTGTATTTTTTGAAATTACATAAAAAAAAGACAACTCCTGAAATATTGCAGAACTTGTCTTTTTTTATTATTTTCTATTCTAAATAAACATACATAATTCTTAAATCAAAGCCTAAATATTGATATGATTAAACTTGACCTTCATTCTCAACAGTATTGTTTATCTTAACATCATTCCTTGCCTCAAACCAATTAACTAGTCCTACGCAAGCATAAACTAGAGCACATGCTCCAACTACATCTAAGATTACATGTTGCTTTACAAAAAGAGTTGATAGTACTATAGAGACTGCCCATGTTACCATCATAGCTATTTGATATTTTTTTAATCTATTTGTTATTAAAATAAAATAAGTAAAAAGCACGGTTGTATACACATGTATACTAGGAAAACAGTTCATTGGCTTATCATGACTGTACATCTTTCTTACAAATTGTGATAAGATATCGTCTCCCACAACTGTAGGTCTCGGAACCGTAGTTTGAAAAACAATATAAGTTGCATAACAAATTATTAAACCAATTATTACGCTATACATGGACTTGTAATAATTTCGTCTATCTTTAAATAGAAGATATATTCCACAGCCTACCGTGAATAAATGCCAAGACATATACGGAATAATAAATTCCTTAATAAAGGGTATATTCGCATCTAATGCGGTAGAAATATTTCTTACCTCTCCCCAAGGTCTATTCACAACCTCGTAAATTAATCCTACTGCTGCATAAACAAAAAATATCCAACTATGCTTAAGTGCAGCCTTAAATTTCTCCATAGATACACCTCTTTCAAGTTCTCTAATGAATGACAAATCAAAGATGTGACCTCTAAATTCATTATAATAATATAGTTAAGTATATTATTATACTTAACTATATTATTATACCTTAGTATCTTAATATAAAAAAGCATATTAAAATACCATATATATCTCTTAGTAAAAAGGACATGCTTCTTATATAGTAAAACATATAAGAAGCTTCCTCTTTAAAAATAAAAATTATATATTATTATATGTGATAAATAATTATCCCATTACAACTTCAACTGAATGAACTCCACCTTCAAAGGTTGGCACTATGTTTCCTTCGATTGCTTTTCCATCAACAGTTATTGAAGCAACACCCTTGCAAACTTTGTTAGGGTTCTTAATTACGATATCATATTGAGCACCTTTGAATTTTCTTGATATGCTGTAACCTTCCCAATCTTTTGGTATACATGGATCTATTCTTAAACCTTGATAATCTGGTTTGATACCTAGTATCCATTGAGAAATGGTTATGAAGTTCCAAGCAGCTGTTCCAGTTAACCAAGAGTTCTTAGCTTCACCAAATCTAACAGCATCTTTACCCGCAACCATTTGTGAGTATACATATGGCTCTGTTTTGTGTATATCACTTATTTCTTCAAGGTATGCTGGTGCTATCTTTCTATAAACTTCAAATGCTCTATCTCCACGGCCTATTACAGTTTCAGCACATGCTATCCATGGGTTGTTGTGACAGAAGATACCAGCATTTTCTTTGTAACCTTCTGGGTAACTTGTTATTTCGCCCATTTCTAAATGATACTTTGTAAATGCAGGATTATTTAAAACTATACCATACTTAGTATCTAATCTTTCGATAACTGAGTTCATAGCTTTTTCTGCAAGACCATTTTCTACACCGATTCCACCCATAACGCAGAAGCCTTGAGACTCGATGAAGATTTTTCCTTCTTCATTTTCATTACTTCCGATTTTATTTCCGTAGAAGTCATAAGCTCTTAAGAACCATTCTCCATCATAACCGTGAGTTAATACAGCCTCAGTCATTTCATCTATATGTTTTTGAGCTCTTGCTGCTTCTTCTAAATCACCAATTTCTTTGCAAAGTGCAACGTATTCTTTACCTATGAATACAAACATCCCTGCAATAAGAACAGATTCAGCAACTCCACCTTCTTTGTTTTCAGTAGTTTGGAATGATTCTCCTGGAGTAGCTGAGAAACAATTTAAGTTTAAGCAGTCATTCCAGTCAGCTCTTCCTATTAAAGGTAAGCCATGAGGTCCACGATTATTTATAACATGGTCAAAGGATACTTTTAAGTGGCCCATTAATGTAGCTGTGTTGTTAAGATCATTATCAAATGGAACTATTTCATCTAATATTCCCATATCTCCTGATTCTTTTATATAAGCAGTTACACCAAGTATTAACCATAGTGGGTCATCATTAAAACCACTACCGATATCATTGTTACCTTTTTTAGTTAATGGTTGATATTGATGATAGCAACCACCATCTTCAAATTGAGTTGAAGCTATATCGATTATTCTTTCTCTAGCTCTTTCAGGAATTTGATGTACAAAGCCTAAAAGATCTTGGTTTGAATCTCTAAAGCCCATTCCTCTACCTATACCTGATTCAAAGTATGAAGCACTTCTTGACATGTTAAAAGTTATCATACATTGATATGGGTTCCAAATGTTAACCATTCTATTTAATTTTTCATCATCACTATTTAATGTGTAGTTTGATAATAAACCATCCCAATATTTCTTTAATTCAGCTAAAGCCTTTTCAACAGCAGCATCATCAGCTAAAGCTTCAATCATTTCTTTTGCCTTAGTTTTGTTGATTACGCCTTTACTTTCCCATTTTTCTTCATCCTTGTTTTCAACATATCCAAGAACAAATACATAAGATTTTTCTTCTCCAGCTTTTAACTCAACATTTATTCCATGAGATGCAACTGGTGCCCAACCGCTAGCTACAGAATTCTTAGATTCTCCTGCCATAACTACATCTGGAGCCTCAAAACCATTATATAATCCAATGAAAGAATCTCTATCTGTATCAAAACCAGCTATTTCTGTATTTACTGAATAGAAAGAATAATGATTTCTACGTTCTCTGTATTCAGTCTTGTGGTATATTACAGAACCTTGAATTTCAACTTCACCTGTACTAAAGTTTCTTTGGAAGTTTTCACCATCAGCACCAGCATCCCAAAGACAGAATTCGATGAAGGAGAATAATTTAACAGCTTTATCTGTATCAGAAGTATTTTTAACCTTTATTTGATGAACTTCTGCATTCATTCCTAATGGTACAAAAGATAATTGAGAAACTTTTACGCCATTTCTTTCTCCTGTAAACTTTGAATAGCCAAGTCCATGTCTGCATTCATAAGCTGAAAGTTCTTTTTTAACTGGCTTCCAAGTATGTGACCAAACATCTCCACCATCATTTACATAGAAGTATCTTCCGCCATTATCTATTGGCACATTGTTATATCTATATCTTGTAAGCCTTCTTAACTTTGCATCCTTATAAAAACAATATCCACCACTAGTATTAGAAATAATACCAAAGAACTCTTCACTTCCTAAGTAGTTTATCCATGGGTAAGGTGTCTTAGGAGTGTTAATTACATACTCACGGTTTGCATCATCAAAAAATCCAAATTTCATTATTGCATCTCCTTTTTTATGTTTATTTAAAATAAGTTTAGTATCTAAGAATATATCTAATAGCCATAAGGCTTTTAGTTTTAAATTTAAAGTTAACCTGTTATAAATTGAAAATAACTAATTCTAAGCTCTCCATTAAATCTATCACCAACATTAAAGGTAAAGTAAACATCATGGATTCCTGTTATATTTTTAATCTCACAAGAATTAATTATCCAATTCTGCAATCCTCCAGTAGAAGGCACTTCAAGAGTACCAATAACTTCACCTTCTAAGGAATCTATTCTAACTTCAATAATTGCTTTTGTAGTATCATTAGCAACCTGTGCCATAAATGTGCTGTAGCTTAAACTGAAATCAACATCCTTGTAACAAAGCCAAGAATTATTATCAATGTTTGAAACACATGTACCACCCTTAATACAGTTCTTTAATATGACCTTATTGTAGTCATCATAATTCTCTGCTCTTGTTTTTAAAGATAAGTCTCTAGAAGGTATTATTTCTCCATCTATGTAAACATTTCCTTCTAATTTTATATCTTTAGATGATGTTCCTATTTCAAACTTATATTCTCCAGCTTCTACACAGTACTTATTTCTTGTAACATCCCAAATAGCTAAGTCTTCTACTTTAACCTTAAAGTTAACAGTTTTCTTCTCCCCAGCTTTAATATTTATTCTCTCGAAACCCTTTAACTCTCTTATAGGCCTTACAATCCTAGATTTAATTGCACTCACATAAAGTTGAGCAACTTCATCACTGTCGATATTACCAGTATTTATTATATCGCAAGAAACCTCTATAGTATCATTATTTGTATAATTTTTACTTTTTATTAATAAATCTTTATATTCGAAGTTCGGATAAGTCAATCCATGTCCAAAAGGATATATTACTTCTTGATCGAAATACATATAAGTTCTTTTACCTTTGATAATATCGTAATCCGTAATATCTGGTAACTGCTCTATAGATTTATACCAAGTCATACTAAGCCTTCCTGCTGGAGCATAGTCACCAAAAATTGAATCTGCTATAGCTGTTCCCAATTCTTGTCCACCAGAAGCTGTAAACATGATAGCTGGTATATTTTCTTGTTCCCAATTTATCGCAAAAGGATATGTTCCAACAATAACAACAATAGTATTTTTATTAGTCTCATACACAGCCTTAATAAGCTCTTGTTGTGATGGTGGTAAGATAATGTCTTTTCTATCAACTTCCTCTTTACCATTTATCACAGGATTGTTTCCAACAACAACTATCGCAACATCAGCATCCTTTGCCGCACTTGTCGCTTCTTCTATTCCGCTAGAAATAAGACTTTTCTTAAATTTATACTTATCCACTTCAACTTTTGGTTTACCAGTGTTTATAAATAATTTTTCGTCTTCACCTACACCGATATTTTCCCAGTTCCAAGTTCTAAGATAATAGTTATTATCTGAATCTCTATCAAAATTAAATAATTCTTTTACGAACCAACCAAAAGCCTCTTCTTGGTCTGCTGCTAAAATTCCTTCTTTATCCCTCTTAGATGACATATATTTGTTGTTAGCCTTAGATCTTAGAGTATGGCTTCCCCATCCCCAATCAATATGCTTAAATAAAGCTTCATCACAAAGCTCTGTCTTATTTGCATAAAGGATGTTTTCATTATCTTGATATTGAGCAATTAATTTATTATTTAATAATGATGTTAACGTGACTATATCCGCCCCGTCTGAATATGTAACTTGAACTTCCTGAAGTTTCTTCTTTATTCCTTCTAGCGGTGTAACCTTGTATGGATGTATTCCAGAATACCAATCCATAAGTAACTCATCAGCTAAAGGTCCAATAACAGCTACCTTTTTTAGCTTTTCCTTATTTAAAGGTAATATGTTATTTTCATTTTTTAAAAGAACCATAGCTTCTCTAGCTGCTTTTAATGCTACCTTTGAATTTTCTTCACTACAAATAACTTCATCAGAAATATAATCATATGGATCGTACCCTTCTGGGTCGAGTTGTCCAAGTCGTATTCTTGTTCTGAAAATATTTCTAACTGCTTTATCTAAATCATCTTCTGTCATTAATCCACGTTCCATAGCATCTCTAGCTGCTGCTACTACCATATCAGGATTATCTGTAAATGAATCAAGTCCAGCCTTTATGGAACTTGCTATAGTTTCAGCATGACTAACAAAATACTTATGGTAGTCTACTACCTGACAAACAGCTCCACCATCAGAAACAGTAAAACTCTCAAGTCCCCACTGATCTTTCAATATTGTTTGAATTTCAGGATTAACCATTCCTGGGATTCCATTTATAGCATTATATGAAGTCATTATTGATTGAGCTCCACCCTCTACAATAGATGGCTTAAAAGCTTTTAAATAATATTCATATTTATTTCTAGGATCTATACTTGAAGAACAGGATATACGTTCTTTTTCGTAGTTATTAGCATAAAAATGTTTTAATGTTGGTACCATTTTTAAATAGAAAGGATCTTCTCCTCTTTCAGCCTTTGTAAGCGCTGCAGATAATTTTCCTGTAAGGTAAGGATCTTCACCATAGGCCTCTTCAGTTCTTCCCCACCTTGGGTCTCTTTCCATATCAACAGTTGGTGCCCAAATATTAAGGCCTGCAATCTTATCAGACTTCTTATAGTAAGCTCTAGCTTCATCTGATATAACTTTTCCAATTTCACTCATCAAATTAGGATTCCAAGTTGATGAAAGACCAATTGGTTGTGGAAAAACTGTCGTTGGACCAGTTAACTTTCCTTGTCTTCTTACAAGCCCATGAGCTCCCTCTCCTCCAACGTAATATGCTTGTATTCCAAGTCTTTCTATTGGAGCCTGATATCCAGGAAGAACATGTATTTTCTCTTCTAAAGTAAGTCTTGAAATAAGATCATCTAATCTTTCTTCTATGTTAATGTTTGGGTTTCTAAAAGGGTATAAAATTTTATTGTTTTCCATTCTTTCAGTAGTCATCACCCTGCACCTCATTAAATAAAACATCTTTCATTATTTTAATAATTCATGTAAAAATACTTATCATTTCAATTTTAGTGTTTATTTAAGTAAACGTATACCTAGATAATTTCACTTTATTCCCCATAAAAATTAGAGCCTAGCAAAATATAAAATACCTTGCTAGGCAAAATTTATCTTTATTTTTCTAAAATATATTCTAGTTCTTGAATCTTTATATTTGTATAAATAGACTACAACACAATTTACATTTCCCTTTTGTCCATATCTCTATTGTTATTTCATAAAGACAAAAGATTCAAGTTCAAATAAGTGTCTACCTTTGAACATATCAGTAAACCACCCACCAAAACTATCTTCAACAAGGAAATATAAAGCATGTCTTCCAGTTACATTCTTTACAATTGCGGTATAAACGCCATCATCAGCACCTATCTCACAAACGCCTATTTCTTCTCCATTTTCATAATCATCAAGTAAAATTTTTATTTTTGCTTTACAACCTGTACCTTTTACTACAGCACTAAATTTCATAGTTTCAGTTGAAAAGTCTTCGCCAAAATCAAAATACTTGTACCCTATAATACATCCACTTATGATTGCTGTAACAGGTCTTGACGCTAAATTTCTTTCTGTAATAAAGCAACCACCTTTTAGTACACAAGCAATTTCTGCTGGTGTCATTTTATATGGAGAAAGAGAATTTTCAAAACCAAGAGATGTCATCTCAACTTCTGGGATTGTTCCATCAGACAAAAGTTCTATCTTTTCAACGCAAGCACGTCTTGACATAACTGTACCATTTGTCATACGGTGGTAGAAAATATACCACTGATTGTTTATATTACAAATTGAACCATGATTGTTGCCACCTGGATAGTTAACCCCATTGTCAACAATAACTCCCCTATATTCAAATGGTCCTGTTGGTGATTTTGACGTAGCGTAAACTAGTCTACTTCCTACTCTTGGAGAGTATATCAAATAGTACGTATCCTCTATTTTCCTTGGTGAGCAAGCTTCAAAAAATCTAAATGGCTCTTCTATTGGAATGATGTCCTTCTGATATGTTCCATCAATGATTTCATACATATTATCAGGGTTAATTTCTGCAACAAAAGAACTTTCATAACCACAATAAACATATACTCTTCCATCATCATCAACAAGTACCCCTGGATCGATGAACCAACCGCCATTAAAAGAATCGTTACCCTCACCCTCTACAACTTCATATTTATACTTTGAAAGAAGTTCAAAAGGTCCTTCTGGCCTATCACTTACAGCAACACAACCCTTGGCTCCCATTATATATGCGTAAAGGTAGTACTTACCGTCTTTTTGAACGACATCAGGTGCATATAAATCACCATCCGTCCATGGAGTATCTGATTTATGGTCACGGTCATCTCTTGTATGAAAGATGTGTCCATGACAAGTCCAATTATTCAAGTCATCTAGTGGTGCTGACCATACTTTAAGTTTAAAGTCACAAAATTTATCTGAACCTGCATTATCGTGGGAACCATAAACATATATACGTTCACCGAAAACCCTAGGTTCCCCATCAGGAATATACTCCCATAATGGAAGATATGGATTTGGCATATAAAAACCTCCTTAGAAATTATCATTTATGCTATACTGTCGTATATTAGCATATTTAAATCTCTAAATTCTATGACTATTAGACCATCTTATAGCACAAAACAGACAACTTAAGGAGGATATATATGGCCGAAATGAAACTTAGTTATTTTACAAATGATGAAGGTTTTCCATTTTTTATTCAGTATGGCTACCATAGTAATAACCTTTCTATTCATACACATACCGATTTTTCTGAACTTGTCATTGTAATGAACGGTACCGCTACTCACATTGTTGATAATGAAAAATTCAATATTAAAAAAGGAGATGTTTTTGTTATTAACAGCAACACCTGTCATGGATATGAAAACGCTAAGGATTTTCGTATTTGCAATATAATGTATCGTTCTGAAAATTTACTTTTGGCTGATTACGATATTAAAAAAAATGCGGGTTTCCATGCGCTATTTGTAATAGAACCCTATTTCACAAAAGAACATAGCTTCAAAAGCAATTTGACATTGAAGCCGTTAGATTTTGAAAAAATTCATATTTTATTAGATAGTTTGCTTTCTGAATATATGACTAAAACTGATGGGTGGAAAACATCCACAAAAGCACTCTTTATGCTTTTAGTTGTAACCCTTGCTCGACTATATGATTTTGGAAATAGCTCCGAAAAGGTAGATGTAATCAACATAGCCAAGTCTATTTCATATATTGAAAATCATTATACAGAAGATATCTCCATAGACTTACTCGCAAAGATTTCTCACTACTCCCCAAGACACTTCGCAAGAATTTTTAGTGAAACCTATAGTACTACACCCCTAAACTACATTATTTCACTAAGAATACGTCGTGCTTGTAGCCTACTTAAGGAAACTACACTTCCTATATCAACTATAGCTATTCAATGTGGCTTCAGTGATAGTAATTACTTCAGCCGTATTTTTAAGAAAAACTTATACCTTACCCCAAAGCAATACCGAACATCTTAATATCTTTATTAAAGCTATTGTTTATAATAAAAAAAGTGGTGGAATTTTATATTCCGCCACTAACTAAAGGGATCTATGAAAAAAAAGATTGTTTACTATAGTTTTATTTTAATGTACTTATGTGTCAATTTTGTGTCATCTTCTCATACTTATAATAAAAATTTTACACGCTTGCATTTTCTATTACAATCCCAGCAATATTTACGGAGTGATCTCCAATCCTTTCAAAATTGCTTAAAAGATCCATAAATACTACCCCTGCATAAGCAGTACATCTATCATTATTTAATCTTCTTATATGATTTTTACTGTATATTCTAAAACTTTCATCTATACGCACTTCTAAATCATTAACACTTTCTGCTTTTCTAAAATCCCCAATTGCATAACTTTCAATAGCTACCTTTAATGCTGTCAAGGTGTAATTATAAATGTTTTTCAATTCTCCTAGAGATTCTTCACTATACTGAATGTTTTTTAATATCCTCTTAGATGCAAGTTCAACAATATTTTCTGCATGATCACCAATTCGTTCAATATCATTTACTATATGAAAAGTAGATGATACAATGGCACTTTCTTTATCAGACAAGTCACATTTCGAAAGTAGGACTAAAAATCTTGTGATTTCTTCTTCTAAATTATTTATAATTTTTTCATTTTCATAGACTGATTTAACAAGTTTTTCATCCTTATTAATAAATGCCTCCATTGCTATTTCAAGATTCATTCTCGCTGTATTTGCCATTCTTATTGTTTCCTTTATAACTTGCCCTGCTGCTATTACTGGTGTCTCTAGAAGTCTATCATCTATAAACTTTGGTCCTATTATTTTTAGTTCATCTTCACCAGGTATTAATTTTTCTACTATCATAATCAAATATTTTGTTAGTGGTAATAATATTACGGTATTTACTATGTTAAATATTAAATGTGCATTAGCAATCTGCCTTCCTACATTATCTGGATTAATATTAACAACAATTTTTGCCAAGGTTCCCATTAGTGGTATAAAAATTATTGTTCCCATAACATTATAAATTAAATGAATAAATGCTGCTTTTCGTGCCTTCTTACTTGTTCCTATACTTGAAATTAATGTAGTTACACAAGTTCCTATATTACATCCAAATAAAATTGGTATTGCAATGTTAATAGAAATTTGATCAGTTCCTGCCAATGCTATTAATATCCCTGTTGTTGCAGCTGAACTTTGAACTACGGCTGTAAGACAAAAGCCTATAAAAATCCCGATAATCCACTTATCACCTACCGCCAGAATAATATTATTAAATTCAGAAGTATGAGCAATAGGTCTTAATGCATTAGTCATAAGCCCCATCCCCATAAACAACATACCAAAACCTAGAACTACATGCTCTATCCCTCTTCTTTTTCTTCCTTTCGTAAATAAGACAGCAATAGCACCGATTCCTACTAATATAGGAGCTATATATTCTAACCTAAAGGTAAATAATTGTGTTGTAATGGTTGTCCCAATATTAGCCCCCATTATAATCCATGTTGCCTGCATAAGGCTTATTAGCCCTACATTTACGAAACCAACTACCATAATTATTGTGGCACTACTACTCTGTATTATTGCTGTTATTATAGCCCCTACTCCAACAGCAATAATCGGTCTTTTGGTTACTTTCTCTAAAATATCTTTTAATCTATCACCAGCTGAATTTTCTAAACCATCTCCCATAAGCCTCATTCCATAAAGAAATAGACCTACCCCTCCAATTAACTGAATAATTAATTTTTCTATATCCACTATTTTTTCCTCCTAATAATGGTATGCAAAATATCCTCAATCATTATTGTACAATACTTTAACACTATTTTGACAAATTTCTTAATAGAAATCTACTTTATTCTCAACATACTACTCTTCTAATCTATTATTAAAACCTGTTATAGAAAATGAATTCAATATTGATTTGTATAAATTTTCATTTTATTTTAATGTATCCGCTTATTTTTTCTATATAATTAAAATTCCAATTAAATTTACATCTTTTTTTGCATCTTTTTCATATAGTTCTGGTTACTTTTTTCGATTATCTTTATTAGTGATTATTATAAAGTAATAAATTATTTCACTTAACTCATTATATTAAGTAATGATTACAATTAATCAGACAGATTTGCCACTTACATTTTTGTTGATTAGTTATTTCTTAATACTTTTTAATTCTAATTAGGTAAATAGTTTAATTACTATTAATCAATCATATAAAAATTTTTATTTAACAAAAGAAAGGATGAGTAATATGAATACTGAAACATCTATAAGCTACAATATAAAAACCGTACACCTAGTAAACATAACAGTAATAGTAATATTGTCTTTGTTACTTTTTGGTCTAGCATACGTAGGACTTGGACTTTCATACGCACTGTTTGTTCTTGCTCAAAATTCAGTTATTTGGGCAATAGTCGCAGCAATTTATTTTTCTAAAATTAACGATAATATTAAGGCTATGATTTTTTCTTTAATCCCTCTACTTACTGGAGCTGCAGCATTTTTAAAAGCTACGAGTACCCCACTAGGGAACCACTATTTTATCTTTTTATCAATAGCTATGATAGCCTTATATTTTAACAACAAATTAATAGCAATTCATCAAGTACTTACTAACTTAACGTATATTCTATTATATATAATCAGCGGACCTAGATTATTAATTGATCCTAATGGTACTATTTGGTCATTTATCTATATACTTGTTTGTGCTAATGGAGTTCTAGCTTTATTATATTTTCTTACAAAGTGGGGAAAAGCATTAGTTACTGAAGCTGTAAGAAAAGAAAAGGTTGCAGGAGAACTTTCTTTAAAACTAAATGCATCATTAGAAGAAATTAAGAAAGGGTCAACACTTTTGAATAATACTATTATCGATTTTGATAAAAATATATCTTCCTCTAAAGAAGCTATTTCAAACATGAATATAGCTATGCAAGAAATGGCTAGTGGAGTCAGTGAACAAGCTGAAAATTTAAGTAGCATCAATGAAAAAATGAATATAGCTACAGAAAATGTATTAAAAACTGAAAAAATATCAAGCAATGTAAGTACTGAATCTTCTAAAATGTCAGAACAAGTAATAGAAGGTTCTTCTAAGATTAAAGAAATGAATACTCAGATGGATATAATATATCAGGCAGTAAATACATCTTTTAA
The DNA here is from genome assembly GCF_000145275.1 of Clostridium cellulovorans 743B. NCBI lineage: Bacteria > Bacillati > Bacillota > Clostridia > Eubacteriales > Clostridiaceae > Clostridium > Clostridium cellulovorans. The sequence goes on along the minus strand of NC_014393.1, from coordinate 51,973 downwards.
TACAGTTTCTGATCTTGAAACTAGAATAATAGAAATAAACCAATACCTTAACAGTATAAATGAAATTGCTGAACAAACTAATCTTTTAGCATTAAACGCAGCAATCGAATCAGCAAGAGCTGGCGAACATGGCAAAGGCTTTGCTGTCGTTGCTGAAGAAGTTCGAAAATTAGCTGAGCAAAGTTCAACAACAGTAAAAGATATAAATACAATAATAAATACCATAAATGAACAGACAAAACTAGTAGTAGATAAGGTTAAACTCGGAGATACTGCTGTTGAATCTGGTAAAAAATTAATTGCAGAGGTAAATGATAACTTTACAGTAATAGCAGATAACTTCATCAAAACTAATCGACTTCTAGACGAAGGTGCCAAAGTAAGTAGCGAAACTTCAAAAGAGTTTATGGCTATGCTAGAAAAAGTCAATTCTATAGCGGCTATTTCTGAGCAACAAGCTGCTACCATAGAAGAATTATCAGCTACAGCAGAAAATACTAATGCAGATATTATCATGATTAGTGATTCTGTAAATGAAATTAAGAATTTAAGTAACTCCTTAGACATGATGTCAATAAAATAAACTAATTAAATATACGGGGAATGCTTAGAAAAACTTCTATCAGCATTCCTCTATATATTTTATAGACAAAATATCATAATATTAATGAACATTTTTGAAGTAATTATGGACTTTTTTACATGTTTTTCATATAGTAATGATCTTTTATTTCGACTATTACTTATAATAGCATTTTTAAGTTGTTACTTAATAATAACCTCAACCAAGATTTAAATTCTTCACAAATCTAAAAGTTCATAATTAGTTATATATTTTTATATCTTAATCTATTACGAATACTATTTAACAAAAGAAAGGACAAATAATATGAAACATGAAATATCAACAGGACACAGTATAAAAAAAGCTCATTTGGTAAATATCTCAATAATAATAGTGTTATCCTTATTGCTTCTTACTATATCTATAGTAGGGGTTGGAATAACCTTTGCAATACCTGTCCTCTTGCAAGTTATTGCTGCTTGGATAGTTGTAGCAACTGTTTATTTTCTTAAAATTAATGATAATATCAAAGCTGTTATTTTTAGTGTATTGCCCTTAATAATTTCAGCTTTGCAATTTATGAAAGGTGCTAGTAACCCTATCGGTAATCATTATCTAATAGCTTTATCTATTGCTATGATAGCTTTATATTTCAATAATAAATTAATTGTTATTCATCAAATTGTAACAAATGTGTTGTTTCTTTATTTATATATCGCTCATAGACCTAAACTTTTGCCTCATTCCTCTGGTGATATATGGGTTCTTTTATATCTAATAATTTGTATTAATAGTATTTTGGTATTACTCTATTTCCTCACAAAGTGGGGGAAAGGAACAGTAAATGAAGCTATAAATAAAGAAAAGATTTCCGAAGAACTTTCTGGAAAATTAAATACCTCACTAGAAGAAATAAAGAATGGCTCAAATTTATTAAACAAAACTGTTATAGATTTTGACAGAAATATCGCTTCATCTAAAGAAGCTATCTCAACTATGAACACTGCTATGCATGAAATGGCTAATGGCATAAATGAACAAGCTGAAAATTTGAATAGTGTAAACGAAGAGATGAATATTGCTGCAGAGAACGTATTGAAAACTGAAAAAATATCAGCAAGCGTAAATTTAGAATCAGCTAAAATGACTGAACAGGTTACTGAAGGTTCTTCTAAGATTAAAGAAATGAATACGCAAATGGATATAATCTATCAGGCAGTAAATACATCTTTTAATACAGTTTCTGATCTTGAAACTAGAATAATAGAAATAAACCAATACCTTAACAGTATAAATGAAATTGCTGAACAAACTAATCTTTTAGCATTAAACGCAGCAATCGAATCAGCAAGAGCTGGCGAACATGGCAAAGGCTTTGCTGTCGTTGCTGAGGAAGTTCGAAAGTTAGCTGAGCAAAGTTCAACAACAGTAAAAGATATAAATACAATAATAAATACAATAAATGAACAGACAAAATTAGTTGTTGATAAAGTTAAACTTGGTGATAATGCTGTTGCATCTGGTAAAAAATTAATTTCAGAGGTAAGTAAAAATTTCTCAGTTATAGAGAAGAGATTCATTAATTCTAATAAACTTCTCGAAGAAGGAGCTAATATAAGCAGTGAAACTTCTAAAGTATTCATGAAAACTCTAGAAAAAATTAATTCTATAGCTATTATTTCTGAAGAACAAGCTGCCACAGTAGAACAATTATCGGCTACTACAGAAAACACCAATGGAGATATCATTAAGATTATTAACTCTGTAAATGAAATCAAAACTCTAAGCGAATCCTTAGAAAAAATGACAAGTTAATATTACATCAATTAATCCCCTAAAAAATGCTGATATCAATAATCGATCAGCATTTTCACTTTTTCATATTTCTATGCTAACAATATCATAATACTTCTAACACAAACATATCCTAATCTTCACTCTAATTATAGAAACTTTAAAGCTTACATATATGCATAAGTTACTTAAAGACAGGGAAATCCTATATAAATAATAGAAAAAATATTAATACCATTAATATTTTAAATAAAATTTCTTAATTAAAATTCTTACTTATAACCTTAAAATAATAAGTTTATAAAACTTATGTTCCACAATAACTTAATAATGAAAATGACAAATCACAAAAGAAAGGATGAGTAACATGAAAAATGAAACACAAAAAGGACATAATGTTAAAAAAGCACACTTAGTAAACATCTCAGTAATAGTATTTTTATCAATATTACTTATGATGATTTCTATAGTAGGGGTTGGTTTATCATTTGCTACTCCTATTATTATAGAAACTATTTCCGTTTGGATAATTATTGGAGTAATTTATCACATTAAAATTAAAGATAACATAAAAGCTCTTATTTTTAGTATCATACCCTTGATAATTTCAACCTTACAATTTATAGTTGGGAAAAGTAATCCCATAGGTAATCACTATTTAATAGCGCTTTCTATAGCTATGATAGCTTTATACTTCAATGATAAACTGATTTTGATTCATCAAGTTATTACGAATGTCTTATTTATTTATCTATTCATTGGATATAGATCCAACCTCTTACCTATATCTTCCGGAAACATATGGGTTTTTTGGTATCTGATACTTTGTCTTAATAGCATCTTGACTATACTATATTTCCTTACAAAGTGGGGAAAAGAAACAGTAAATGAAGCTATAAAAAAAGAAAAAATTTCTCAAGACCTTTCCGCAAAGTTAAATGCATCATTAAAAGAAATAAAAAGTGGAACAAATCTTTTAAACAAAACTGTTGTAGATTTTGAGAGAAGTATCTCTTCCTCTAGAGAATCTATCTCAAATATGAATACTGCTATGCATGAAATGGCTAGTGGAATAAATGAACAAGCTGAGGATTTAAATAGTATAAATGAAGAGATGAATCTTGCTGCAGACAACTTATTAAAAAATGAAAAAATCTCTACTACAGTAAATGTTGAAGTATCTAAAACTACAGAGCAAGTAACAGAAGGATCATCTAAAGTTAAAGAAATGAATGCTCAAATGGATATAATATATCAAGCAGTAAACACATCTTTTAATACAGTTAGCGATTTAGAAACTAAAATCCTTGAGATAAACCAATATCTTGACAGTATAAATCAAATTGCAGAACAAACTAATCTTTTAGCATTAAATGCTGCTATAGAAGCAGCAAGAGCTGGCGAAAACGGCAAAGGTTTTGCTGTTGTTGCTGAGGAAGTTAGGAAACTAGCTGAGCAAAGCTCAACGACAGTAAAAGATATAAACTTAATAATAAATACTATCAATGAACAAACCAAACTAGTTGTTGATAAAGTTAAACTTGGAGATACCGCTGTTGAAACTGGTAAGAAATTAATTTCTGAGGTAAGTGAAAATTTTTCAGTTATAGAAAAAAAATTTGTTACGGCCAATAGACTTTTTGGAGAAGGTGCTAATGTAAGTAGTGAAACTTCTAAAAATTTCATGTCTACATTACAAAAAATAAATTCTATAGCTACTATTTCTGAGCAACATGCAGCTACTGTACAAGAGCTGTCAGCTACTGCTGAAAGTACTAATTCAGATATAATTAAAATTAATGCTTCCGTAAATGAAATCAAGACTCTTAGCGAATCTTTAGAAAAGATGACAAATTAGATCAACCTAATTAAAACCATAAAAATACTGTTGAATTATTATAAACAGTATTTTTATGGTTCTTCATTTTTGCATCAATCATATTTAAGATTCCTACTATTAATGAATCTTACTAAAATGTAGATTTTTTTTCGTCTATTTTATTTTCAATAGATTCAAATAATGATTTCTGATTAAACATAATACCATAAATCATTACAGCTGGTATGAAAAATAAAACAATGTTACTATATTGAAAAATTAATATAGTTGCAACTATTACTATAACACTATTTATCGCTGTATTTTTCACCTTGGAAATAGTATAGAAAAACGATATTTTTATCAAGTCTCTACTTTTGTAGAAGAATCTAGACATAAGCGAAAACATATATATATACATATTAACCAGTAAAAAGATGATGATAAATACAGCTGGTATTAGAAATCTACCATAAGATGTAGAGATAAATATCTTATAATCAATGACTAGTATCCCTATGACTAATAATTGTATAGCCCATAAGGAGATTGATTGTTTAAAATTAAGCTTATAGCTTCTTATATATTCAGAAAAAATTTTAACATCTTGTTCTCGAACAAGCTTACCCATGGTACCCATAAGTGCAGTAATTGATGGCCCTAACGATATGGCTGATAAAAGTAATATAAGTGCAGAAATTATATCTATTTGATATCCTAATGCTGCGGTGGTTAAAACGAAAAACATACACGCTATAAAAAGTATGTTACTAATTATAAACAGTCCACTACCTGCTAAAAACCAATATACATAGTTCATTATTGTAGTAAAAATGTTATCACCAAACTGCTTTTGCTCTTCCCTAGATGCTTTGCTCCTCATCTTTGTCCTCCTATTATCACTTTAATAATCATATAGAAAATATTTTTTAACCATTGTATTAATCATTAGTTTTCTTCTTATAATATGTATTTATTAATTTTAATATATACTCCAATAAATCGACTACATTCCTTATAACTAAGATATTTAAATTTATATAGTCTCATTGTTGGAGCCTATAAAACTCAAAATAAGTTTGTTACTTCATTATTCAACATTTATAAATCTAAGTCAATAGACTTCAAAAAATCTACAGAGAATTTGTCCACTTTTGTAATAAGTCACAGTTTTATGCTTTAAGTAAGTTGCTTCATTTATAATATTTTTACCTGACTATACTAATAATATTTAGATATATATGCTACTAATCTTTTTACAAAATCATAATATTGTATAATTACAAACTTTTTACATTAGCCTATAATAAATAATATGAAGCTAAATAAATACAGAAGGTAGATGATAGTTTATGAGTAAAAAATCATTAAAAGATAACTCAAACATATTACTTGCTTTAGGTGCAATAGCTGGTGCTGCTACTGTAGCCGCTATAACTGCTAAGAAACTTAAAAATAAGCCAGATAAAGCAGTAAAAACACTACCATATAAAACAACTGAAGATAAACACGCTTATTTTATCGGTGGTGGTTTAGCTTCTCTAGCTGGTGCCGCTTATCTTATAAGGGATTGCAATTTCAAAGGTGAAAATATTCATATTCTTGAAGGAATGAAAATCTTAGGTGGGAGCAATGATGGTGCTGGTGATGCAGTAAATGGCTTTATATGCCGTGGTGGAAGAATGTTGAATGAAGAAACTTACGAGAACTTTTGGGAGTTATTCTCAACAATTCCTTCATTAGATTCTCCGGATAAAAGTGTAACTGAGGAAATATTGAATTTTGATCATTTACATCCAACTCATGCACAAGCACGTTTAATAGATAAAAATGCTACTATCTTAGATGTTACTTCTATGGGCTTCAATAATGCAGATCGCTTAACACTTGGGAAGCTTATGATTACCAAGGAAGAAACTCTTGATGATATGACTATTAAGGATTGGTTCAAAAATACACCACATTTCTTCGAAACAAACTTCTGGTATATGTGGCAAACTACTTTTGCATTCCAAAAATGGTCTAGTCTTTTTGAATTTAAACGCTATATGCATCGGATGATTTTTTAATTCTCTCGTATTGAAACCTTAGAGGGTGTTACACGTACCCCTTATAATCAATATGAATCTATAATTCTACCTCTAAAGGCTTATTTAGATAGTTTTAATGTTGATTTTAATACAAACTCTGCAGTAACTGATTTAGATTTTAAACCAGGTGATGATATAACAGTAACTGCAATTCATATAGAAGATAACTTTGGTTCAAGAGTAATTGAACTAAAGACTGAAGATTTATGTATTATGACTAATGCTTGCATGACTGATAGTGCAACTTTAGGTGATATGCATACATCACCAGAATATAATCCTAACAAGCCACTTTCTGGCGAGCTTTGGGTAAAGGTTGCTAATAAAAAACCTGGACTTGGTGATCCTATACCATTTTTCAGTAAGCCAGAAGAAACTAATTGGGAAAGCTTCACTGTTACATGCAAAGGAAATCACTTCTTGAAGTTAATAGAAAAATTCTCAGGAAATATTCCTGGTAGTGGTGCTTTAATGACTTTTAAAGATTCAAGTTGGCTAATGAGCATAGTTGTAGCTGCTCAACCTCACTTTAAAAACCAACCTCTTGATACAACTATCTTCTGGGGTTATGGTTTATACACTGATAAACTTGGCAACTATATAAAGAAGCCAATGAGAGAATGTAATGGTGAGGAAATACTAACAGAGCTTATATACCATCTTCATATGGAAGATGAAATTGACAAGATACTGGAATCCATTGTTAATGTAATTCCTTGTATGATGCCTTATGTGGATGCTCAATTTCAACCACGTAAAATGAAAGATCGTCCAAAAGTTGTTCCAGATGGTTCAATAAACTTTGCTATGATAAGCCAATTTGTTGAAATACCAGAGGATATGGTATTCACTGAAGAATACTCAATCCGTGCTGCAAAGATTGCCATATACACATTGATGGATGTTAAGGATAAAAAAATAATTCCTGTAACTCCGTATAACAAAAGGCCTTCGGTGCTTATGGAAGCATTTAAAACTTCCTTCAGATAGATATAATTTCACCCTACAAAAATTAGATTTTATCAAAGCACAAAAACTAAGACTTTTAGAATTATTCTAAAAGCTTAGTTTTTTTATTTTTACTATTTTTTATTTGATTTTTTCTTTTTGCTGATTGCAAAACCAGCTACAACAAATACTATTCCTACTATAACTAATACTTTTGTATCAATAGGAGACCCTGTTGCTGGGATAACAGTTTCTTTATCAGTAGAAACTGGAGTACTTGGTTTTGTTGGTTTACTTGGTACTATAGGATTCATCTTAAAATCCCACTTTTTAATTTCTTTTTCTATAGAAATTGTAGGACTTATATACTTTTCGTAACCATCTTTTGTTGCAACTATATAGTAATCTGTATTCGGATATACCATAAATGCATAAGAACCAAAACTATCGCTTATTTGTGGGTTCTTATTATCATTTGGTGCAAATCCATCAATGATAGGTAATAAGACTTCAGTATTAGGTTCAATTCCTGCTACTCTATTTCTAGCTGTATCTGAATAGAATAAAACTACTGAAACACCATCGATAACTTTACCACTAGTAGCATCAGTTATTGTTCCGTATGGATCTATTAAATCACTAATAACCTCTACATTACCACTATCAGAAATCTGAACTTTAATTTTTCCGATTACTATTTCTGAATTACCAACTTTACAAATTGCATTATATTCATAAGTCTTCCCTTTTTCTAAACTGCTAAATTTAATATTTCCATCACCTGAAATTGATCCTTCTGGACCTGATGTTGATATAAACTTTAACTTAGAGTAATCTTTTATAGTAGTTTTAGTTCCACTTGCTGTTTTAATTAATAAAGCTTCATTTGACTTTACTTCAACAGTATAAGTTCCATCAAGTTCAGGTCTTACTGTAACCTTAGCTTTATCAACATTATTACCATCTTTATCAATAATTTTTCCTTCTACTAAGATTGGTTGAAGCTTTTTGTATACATCTAAAGTATATGTGTCTGTTGTAATTCCATCTTCAGCTGTTACTAAAATCGTTATTGTATTTTTATCAGTCTTAAGAGAAATATCTTGACTTGGCTTTCCACTATCAACTGAAATATCATTTACTTTTATAGCAGCTAAACCTGTATCCTCTACTGTTGGTACAACTGTTATATTATCTACATCATATTCTACTATAGCTGTATATGCTTTAGTTTCACTATTAAAAATAGGACTTAAAGTTCCACTATTTGTTTCTATATTTTTTAACTTTGCATTTGTCGAATATGGCATTGTTGTGAAACTTATCACATCACCATACCATATACCTTCTTCATTTTCCACGTAAGCTCTTGCTTCATAAACGGTATTTGGAATAAGATTTGAAAGAGTTGTTGAATATTCGCCTATAGAATCTTCAGTCGATACAACCTTTTTAACCTCAACTGGATCTTTTTGCTCTATATATAAAAAGCCTTTTTCTTTTATTATAGCATTACCTGAACTTGTTATATTTCCATTAAGTCTTACTGAAGTTTTACCTAGCTCAGTTACTGGATTTGTAATTACTATTGCCGCAGTCTTAGCAGAAAGCACAACCCCAGTATTAGCTACTAATGAATTGCCACTTGTCGAATCAGTATATTCTGAACTTGTGCAAGTTACGCTAACATTTGTAATGTCATTGTCGTAATCTTCTGTTGTGTTTCCTACAAGTGTAATTTCTACAGTGTGGGAATCTACTCTTGTAACAACTCCTTTATTTACACCCAATGGTAGATTACTTACTGTCCAATTACTTTCATTTAAAGTATCAGCAAACTGACCACCAGTTAACGTCACTGTAATAATTGTTTGATCTTCTGCCCCTTCTTTAATAGTCGAAGAATTTTTTATACTTATCTTCTCATCATCATTAATTGCTGTAACTATCATATTATTTGTTACAATACTTGGGCTTCCTACTAATTCTGAAGTATCTACTGTTATACTTAGATTATTTATATCTGCATCAAAGTCACTTCCATCATAGCTAAGAATTACTAAACAATGTGTACTATCTATATACCCTACAGTTTTTATAGTAACTCCCTTAGGCACATTATTTAGAATAAAGTTTGTTTTGTCTAGATCATTATTCTTAAAGTTATCACCTGTAATTGCTAGATTAATAACTCTTCCATCTAGTTTGTCCTCAACTAGTGCTGCATCTTCTTTGGCCTCAATAGATGAACCTAAATTACCTGTTTCAGTATTACTTGTTTTTATATTCTCAAATAAATCTTTTATGGTGTTTTGTAATATAGATATTTTATTTTTACTGCCTATCAATGGACTATTGAAAGTTAATATTAAATCTTTTTCACTAATAGTCATAGCATCCTTATTAGCTAACGAATTAAACATAATCCAATTTGCTCCACCGTCACTTGAAAGAGAGATTTGACTACCTAAATCAGCTACCTTACTGGTTATATCTTCATCAAATGTCAAAGTTATAGATTTTTTATCTGTACTTATTACTGCTCCTTTAAATATTGGAGCAACTGCATCAACAAGCAATCCTGAAGAATCTACACTACTATAAGTATATACTGCTTCATTCCCTGCATAATCCTTTATAACTCCAGTATTTGATGCTATAGTTGTGCCTATATCAATTCCATCTCCATCGAAATTGCCACTAGCTACAGTACAAGCGAATTTTATATTTTGAGAGCCTGAACCTGAATAATAATAAGCTCTTATCTTTTTAGCTCCAACAGTTAATTCAATATATGGTATACCACTTGACCCTGGCATTATAAATACACATTTATCAAAGTTTGCTATAACATAAATCTGATCTCCAGCTTTATATGTTGTACTTGCTGGCAATGAAACTGTAGTTACTGTAGGCGCCACTCCATCAATTAAAACTCCTGAAAAATTAGCTACACCATTTAATACTAAACTAGCATCCTCATCATAGTTATTTCTAATAACTGAACTATTAAGTGATATATTATTACTTGCAAGTGTAATTCCATCTGTATCTAAATCACCTGCTTGAATTGTATAACTAAAACTTAATACACCCGAACCTGAGCCTGATTTATAAGTAGCTTCCCTTGTATTACTTCCTATTATAAGATTAAGACTTGGTGTTCCGCCTAATATTGTTACATTTTTATCATAAGTTACAATAAAATTAAGAATATCTCCTTCTTTATATGTTCCATTAGAAGGTCCAGTCACTGAAGTTACTAAGGGAAGTTCATCAGTAGCTACTGTTACTGCATTGGAAATTCCTTCATTAACTCCACCAATTACAACTACTCTAAACTTATAATCTGTATTTGCTACAAGGCCTATTATTTTTGCTGTATCAGCACTTAATGCTAAAGGACCTGTCGTTGCAGGAACCCAATCTTCCAAACTTACTAATGATTGTTCAATTATTATCCCTGAAGCTCCAATTGCACTAGTCCAAGTTAAAGTTACTGTATTTGCTGTCTTTGAACTTGGTGATAGGTCAGTTATAGGAATCGATTTTGTCTTAGCAGAAGTAACTGTTTTTTTCGCATTTCCTAAACTATCTACTGCAACAATATATATATCATAATCTGTTACTGGAGCTAATGAATCTACATTAAAGAAAGTATCTGAAATTTTATTTATGGCTGTGTAACCTTTAAGGTTTGATTGCAATAAATTTCCTACAGCATCTTGTCCAGCTACCACTTGAGCTAATGTTGGTTCCATTGAACCACTTGGCAAACAAACATAATAAGCAGTTCCTAATTCATCAGCTGTTTTCATCGCTACTTCAATTGAACTTGATGTTATTATATTTGTCTTTGGATAACTAGCTGCCCATGTTGGTGCAAGAGTATCTACTTTCACTTGTGATAAGTCACAAGCTGCAAAATCTACCACCAAATTATTTCCTGCTATATCTTTTATAAAATAGTCATTTACTTGAACTTTTGGAGTAATTATTGTTTCATTTAGACCAGAATAATCTCCATCTACAACATTGTAAACAAAAGTTAATGTAGAGGTTCCCGCCCCTGAAACGTAATAAGCTCTAACTATATTTACTCCAAGTTTTACATCTAAATATGGCACTCCAACACCATTTTGTGTAAGATATAAGTTTTCAGTTGAATGAATTGAAAAAACTAAAGTATTTCCTACTACATAAGCACCATCCGATGGACGATCTACTAAATTTATTACTGGCTTAGTAGTATCCTGTACATTAACTTTTACTTGAACAGCTGTGTTTGATGCAACAGTTCCATCATAAGCTTTTATTGTAAAAGCATTTAATAAACCATTTGTATTATTTGGTACAGTCCAACTTAAACTTTCACCAGGTCCAATAGTTGTTACTCCAGCAGTTACCGATAAATTACCATTTTTACGCAATGTACCTGTGTTTAACGCTTCAATCCTAAAACTTATTGTATCTCCATCAGAATCCACTTCATCAGCAGCAGCTGATAAATCTGCATAAGTTATAGTATTAGTTTTATCAACTCCATTAAGATCATTTACACTTGTTAGCGTTGGTGGATAATTAATATTGCTTACACTAATACTAGCTGAATTAGTTGCAGAACTAAATGCTGTTGACCCACCATAAGCAGCAGATGACTGCTTAATTCCATAGGTACCAGTTGTAGTATCCCACGCTCTATAAGTTATCGATGCTGTTGTTCCTTTCATCCCATTAGGAACAAATCTCACTCTATCAATATCTCTTAATAACAATGAATTAGCACTATTAACAACATCAATATTTGTCCAATTTGATCCACCATCTATTGAATACTGCCATACTCCATTTCCATTATTACTTGAATTGATAGCAATTCCTTTTGCTGAATTTATATCTACATCAGTGATAGACGTCCCTGCAATATCAGCTACTGAATTACCAGGATTATTAATATCACTTTCGCTTATACTAGTAAAATTATGTCCTGTAGTAAGAACCGGCGCATCATTAACATTAGTGATGTTAAGACTTACTGTATCACTATTTACACTAAATGCTGAACTACCACCACTTAAAGAACAATCTGCTCTACTTCCGTCAGTACCATATGTTTGATCCCAAGCCTTATATGTTATTTTTGCTGGTGACGATGAACCATTCTTGCCATTAGGAACAAATCTTACTTTATCCTCAACTCTTAATAATAGAGCACTAGTATTACTCACCGAACTAATTCCATTCCAGAAAATCCCATCAACTGAATACTGCCATGCACCATTTTGATTATCTGTAGAAATTATTGCTATTCCTTTTTTTGCTCCAACATCAGAATCAGTTATTGATGTTCCTATAAATGAACTGATAACTTGTCCACCACTTATGGTAGAATCTTCTGTAATATTAGGCATTGTAGGGCTTATAGGATTAAGAATTGGAGCTGCATTTGGAATTATAGGATCTCCAATACTTATATTATTAATAGCAACAGGATTTCCATAAGTAACATCACTACTATTTGATATTCTTATTTCTGTTATAGCTTGATACTTACTTGGGTTTGATACAGATGAAGTATGAAACAAAATTCCGCCATCTGCATTGATATTATCTGATCCTAAGAACATGTTCCCATCATAACATTCAATGGTTGCTCCCATTCCTCCAACCCAATCATTTAAATAAATAGCATTCAAACTAAACTTGCTACCATTTCCAGCTTTAATAACCGTATATTGGTATTGAGTCCCTGTTGAAGCATCCATTGCAACAATACCACTATAATCCACAGAGTAAATAAAACCTCCTGCCAAAACCTCATTTGTAGCATCACTAGCATTATTTGCATTAAAAAATTTTAAGTCAATTCCTGAAATATCAGTTGAATTCCACTGACCATCTAACAGAAGTGATCCCATTGAAGTTCCGTCAGTTGTATTAAACGTAATAGTTCCAGACGCTGCATAGGCTATTTCTTGTGTAACCCCTGTAAAGAACATATTAATTAGCAAAGTCAAAGCTAGAAACTCAGCTAATATTCTTTTTCTTTTTCTTCTTCTCATAAATATCTCCTTTCATAATTTTTTCTTATAATTTATATTTGTTATAATTCCGTTTCAATCTAAATGTTAACCCTTATATTTTATCATACTTTCGACCTTTTTACTGTTTCTTTATAAAAACTTTATCGAAAACACTTAATATTTTTGTTATTTTGACGATAATTATCATCTGGTTCGTGCTTACACTTCTATTTTATATCTTATACTTGTAATTATTAAATGGAAATCAAGATACAAATGTATAATATTCAAATTTATGTAATTGAAATTCAAAAATAAATTAACTCGTTGCGCTAGTTAAACGTTATGGAGATATTTGAGAACAAAAAACTCCAGCATATTTACTAAGCTACCGTTAAAAAATTCATTAATTCAACGACAGGGGATAACTCATATGTCAGAGTTTAATAAAAATTTTATTATAAGAATAAACAACTTAAAAGATTCTATTGTTTTTACTTCTGTTATAATCAATGGTTTATACCAAAAAATAACTTGAGAATTTATTAAAACTCGGCTTAACCATGATAAATCAGTAATAACTGATAGCGATATCATTATTCTTTCTTTAGTAGTGGAACTTTTAAGCATTAGCTCTTATTAATCCAAAGACTTCATATAAGCAATGTACTTCAAAAGAGAAAGATATTTATATTTTTTTGTGCAATAGAAAATAGCTACCCAATCCTAATTAATTGAGTAGCTTAAACTTGTTTTAATTCACTTATTTATTATTTGATTTCTTCTTTCTGCTGATTCTAACACTTGTAAACACTGAAACTATTCCTACTAAAATTAGCACTATACCAACTTCAACTAATACTTTTTTATCAATAGCTGAGCCTGTCGCTGGCATGCTAGTATCTGGATTAGTTACAAATGTAGTATTATTTTCTAATGGGTTCATCTTGAAATCCCATTTTACTATTTCTTTTTCTACTGATATTATAGGACTTGTGTATTTTTCATAACCATCTTTTGTTGCTACAATATAGTAATCTGTATTTGGATATACCATGAATGCATAAGAACCAAAACTATCACTGATTTGTGGGTTCTTATTATCATTAGGCGCAAATCCAGAAATTATAGGTAATGAAACCTCTGTATTTGGAACAATACCTGCGTCTTTATTTCTTTGTGTATCCGCATAGAATACTACTACATTTACCCCATCAATAACCTTACCACTCTTAGCATCAGTTATTACTCCATATGGATCTATTAATGTACTAGTTAATTCTACGTTGCCATTGTTGTCTACTTTTATTCTTATTATTCCAAGTTCCATTTTAAATTTACCAATAGAACAAATAACCTTGTATTCATAATTTTTTCCTTTTTCTAAACTACTAAATTTAACTGTTCCATCTTGTAAAATAGAACCCTTAGAATCAGAATTTGTATCAATACTTAGTTTTAGTAAATCCTCTAATACGCTGTTATTACCACTTGCAGTATTAATAAATAAAATCTCTTTTGCTTTTAGTCCTGCAGTTAATGTGCCATCAAGTTCAGTTGTAACTTTTACTTCAATAGTATCAACAACTTTACCGTCACTATCAACAACTTTACCTTTGACAACAGTTGGAGCTGGCTTTTTTGTTACAACTAATGTATAAGTTTCTGTTGTAACTCCATCCTCTGCTGTTACTATCGTTGTTATTGTATTGTCTCCTTCTTTTAAGGAAATGCTTTGGCTTGGTTGTCCACTATTAACTAGAACACCGTTAACCTTTATAGTAGCTGTAGCTATATTTGTATCTTTTAATATAGATGCAAAGCTCATGGTAGATGGCATAACTACCTTTTCCTCAGCTAATGTAGGGGTAATGATTATACTATCTACAGTATAATCTACAACTGCTGTATAATTCTTAGTATCAGTATCGAACTTTGGAGTTAATGTTCCACTACTACTTTCTAAGTTCTTTAACTTAGCATTTGTTGAATATGGCATAGTTGTAAAAGACATCTCACTGCCATAACTTATACCTTCTTCATTTTCAACATAAGCCTTTACATAGTAAGTTGTATTTGCTTTAAGGCCTGTAAGACTTGCTATAAATTGTCCTAAAGTATTTTCATTTGATACAACCTTTTTAGCTCCAGTTGCTTCAGTTGAAATTCTATAAATGAAACCTTTTTCCTTTATTGTTCCATCACCTGAACTTATTACATCTCCTGATAATGTAGCTGACGTTTTACCTATACTTGCTATTGAATTAGTAGTTACAACTCCAATAGTCTTAGCTGTAAAAGTTACTCCAGTATCAGCAATTAATGAACTTCCACCAGTGGAATCATTATATTCTGATGTTCCACAGCTTACTGTAACATTGTTAATATCACTATCATAATCGTCTGTTGAATTACCAACCAATACAATTTCAGCTGTATTAGCATTTACCTTTGTAACTGAGCCTACAGTTACTCCAGCTGGAAGATTTGTTACTGTCCAGTTATCTTTATTTAAACCATCATTAAATTGACCGCCTGTTATATTAACTGTGATAACTTGTTTGTCTTCTTCTCTTTCCTTTATAGGTGAAAGATTCTTAATACTAATTGCTTCTGGATCATCCATTACTTTGATCACTATACCATTGGTTTTAATATCTTTGCCTTTTGTAAGTTCTGAACCTAAAACTGTAACACCTACATTAGTTATAAATGAATCCATATCGCTTCCATCATAACTAAGGGTTATTAGACCGTGTGTACTATCTGTATAGGTTACAGCTTTAACAGTTACCCCCTTTGGTGCATTGTTTATAATAAAGTTAGCTTTATCTAAACTTGCATCTTTAAAGGTTTCACCGTCAATATTTATAGTAAGAACTCTTCCATTTAAATTTTGCTCTGTAAAAGGTTCATCCATTGCTATTGAAATAGTAGTTCCAAGATTTGATGTCTCTGTAACGTCTGTTTTTATATTTTGGAAAACATCTTTTATTGAGTTTTCTACAACTTTTATTTTATTTTTACTACCATCTAATGGTGTAATGAAATCTACAATTAAGTCTTTGCCATTAATAGAAATTGATCCTTTATTAGCTAATGAACTAAATTGACTATAAGTCGTTCCTCCATTTGTTGAAAGATAAACTGAATCCTCTAATAAAGAACCTGTTACATCCACTATATCTTCATCAAAACTTAAGGTAACTATCTTTTTATCTGGATTCAATTCAACCCCTACAAACTTTGGTGCAACTGCATCTACAAGTATTCCTGAAGTATCTACACTACTATAGCTAAGTATTGCATCATTTCCAGCCATATCCTTCACAGTTCCGATATAATATATAATATTACCTAAAGATATTCCATCTTCATCAATATCTCCAGCTGTAACATTATAAATAAAGACCATAGCATTTACAGGACCTGGTGGCGGTGTTATACATGGAACCGCTATTGATTTATCACCAACTTTAATTGTAATAGTTGTTGGGGCCATTTGAAGTATTAGTTCATCAAAGTTTACTATAATTTGAATGGCTTCCCCAACCTTATACGTTTTATTAAGTGGTAATGTTAATGAAGTTATAGTAGGCGATTTAGTATCAATCTTAACTACTGAAGAATCTTGAATGTTATTTAAAATTAAATCAGCATTATCATTTGATGAGTTTTTAATAGTTCCGCCATTAAGCTCAATAGCTGTACTTGCTATTTTTATTCCATCATTGTCATTATCACCAGCTTCAACAGTATAAGCAAAAGTTATCTCATTTGAACCATTTCCTGAGAAATATACAGCCTCTCTTGAGGTACTTCCTACTGTAAGCTGAAGCGTTGGTGTTCCTAATGATGTATCCACTATTACATTTTCATCAAATACAACTGTAAAATTAAGCTGACTTCCTGCTTTATATACACCAACAGTTGGTACTTTTACAGCTATAGGTTTAGCTAAACCTAAGTTGCCTGTTTCTATAACATTTGTTTGTAAGTTTCCAAGTACATCCTTTATTGAGTTTGCTCCTATAGCTACTTTATTTTTACTACCTGTTAATGGAGTATCAAAAGTTATCACTATATCTTTTCCATTAATATCCAAACCATTAATATTAGCCAATGAACTAACTGGTTTATAAATTAATCCACCATCTGTTGAAAGGTTGACCACACTACCAAAATCAGCTACAGCACTAACTAAATTTTTGCTAAAACTTAGAATAATAGTCTTTTTATCTGAACTTATTACTGAGTTTGTCAACGTCGGTGCTACTGCATCTACAAATAAACCTGAGGAATTAACATTGGTATAAGCATATACTGCTTCATTCCCTATATTATCCTTTATACTTCCAGTATTTGGGTTTATGATTGTAGCTATATCTATTCCATCACTATCAACTTCTCCACTTGCTACAGTGTAAGCAAATTTTATAGTTTGAGAGCCTGATCCTGAGTAATATTGAGCCTTCACTTTTTTAGTACCAATTGTCAATTCAATATATGGCACACCAGTTGGTCCTGGTAATATAAATACACTTTCATCAAAATTTGCTGTAACATAAATGGCATCTGCAGTTTTGTAAGTTGTATTTATTGGTAATGATAATGAGGTTACCATAGGCGACACTCCATCAACTAAAACTCCAGAAAGATTTACTACACCATTTAAACTTAGATTAGCATCTTCATTAGCTGTACTTCTAATTGTTGCACCATTAAGTGATATATTACTACTTGCAAATGTAATTCCATTTGTATCTAAATCACCTGCTTGAATTGTATATCTAAAACTTAATACACTTGAGCCTGAGCCTGATTTATAAGTAGCTTCCCTTGCATTACTTCCTATTGCAAGCTTGAGACTTGGCGTTCCTCCTAATATTGTTACATTTTTATCATAAGTTACCTTAAAATCAAGAATGTCCCCCACTTTATACGTACTATTAGAAGGTCCAGCCACTGAGATTACTAATGGAAGTTCATCAGTAGAGACTGTTACTACATTTGAAATTCCTTCATTAACTCCACCAGTTACAATTAATCTAAACTTGTAAGCAGTGTTTGCTGCAAGCCCTATTACCTTTGCTGTACTAGCATTTAGTGCTAATGGTCCTGTTACTGCAGGAATCCAATTTACTGTACCAACCAAGGCTTGTTCAACGACTATACCAGAAGTTCCGATTGCACTAGTCCAAGTTAAACTTGCTGTATTAGCAGTCTTTGAACTTATAGAAAAATCAGCTATTGGAATTGTTTTTGTTTTAGCATCTATCCTTTTATTTGTTGTTACTATGTTTCCAAAAGCATCTTCTACAACAACATATATATCATAATCTGCTGCTACGGCTAATGAACTTACAGTAAAGAAAGTATCTGACGTTATATTTACTGGTGACGAACCACTAAGACTTGACACTAATGGACTTCCTGTAGCATCTTGCCCAGCTTTCACTTGAGCTACTGATGGTTCACCTGAATTATTTGGTAAACAAACATAATAAGCTGTTCCTGTCTCATCAATTGATTGCATCACTACTTTTATTGAGTTTGATGTTATTGTATCTACCTTTGGATAACCAGTTCTCCATACTGGAGCAAAAGTATCAACAATAACTCTTGATAAATCATAGTTTGAAAAGCTTGATACTACATTATTCCCTGATGTATCCATTATGGTACAATTGTTTAATTGTATCATTGGGTTTAGCTCTGTTTCATATTGACCAGAAGAATCTCCACTTACAATAGTATAAGCAAAGTTCAAAGTGTTAGTTCCTGAGCCTGAAACATATTCTGCTCTTACTGTTCTTGCATTTGCTGTACCTTTGCCCAGTAGTATTTCTAGATACGGCTTACCAGTTGCACCTTCTGTTACAAATAAAACTTCATTTGAGAAAACTCCAAAATTAAGAGTATTTCCTACCAAATAAGTCCCGTCATTTGGGCAATTTGCACCTGGTATTACAGGTGGAGTAGTATCTTGTACATTTACTTTAACTTGAACAGCTGTACTTGAAGTAGCTGTTCCATCAAAAACTTTTACTGTAAATGCATTTATTAAACCACTTGTATTATTTGCTACAGTCCAACTTAAGCTTTCACCTGGCCCAATAGTTGTTACCCCAGTAGCTACTGGTAAACCATTTTTAAGTAAATTTCCTGTATTTACACCTTCAATTCTAAAGCTTACAGTATCTCCATCAGAGTCTGCTTCGTCAGCAGCTGCTACCAAGTCTGCATAAGTTATAGTATTAGTTTTATCTAATCCATTGAGTGTAGCTACACTTGTTAAGGTCGGTGCATAATTGACATCACTTACAGTAATATTTGATTTACTAAAATCAAAGCTAAATGCTGAAGTTCCTCCATTTGAAATTGTTGAAACTTTATCTCCTGCATTTCCAGAAGTCTTATCCCAAGCTCTATAAAATATTGATGCAGTTGTTCCTTTTATTCCATTAGGAACAAACCTTACTTTATCTGTATTTCCTAGTAATAATGAATTGCTCTCATCATCAACAACACCAACATCAAACCAATTTGATCCATTATCTGTTGAATACTGCCAACTTCCATTACCATTAGTCGCGTGTATAATAGCAATACCTTTTGTTGCACTTGTGTCTACATCAGTAATTGATGTTCCTATGATATCAGCTACTGTGTTACCTACATTATTAGTATCAACTTCACTTATTTGTGTGAAATTGTTACCTGGGGGAGTAATGACTGGAGCATCATTAATACTCGCAACATTAACTGTTACAATATCAAAATTTATACTAAAAGCTGAACTCCCCCCACTTGTTGAAGCATCAAACCTAGTTCCTGTAGTACCTACTGTTTGATCCCAAGCTTTATATGTTAATTTTGCTGGAAGTATTGTACCATTTTTACCATCAGGAACAAACCTTACTTTATCTTCTTCCCTCAATAATAAAGCATTAGTGAGATTTACTGAACTAATAGGGTTCCAACTAACCCCATCACTTGAATACTCCCATGCTCCATTTTGATTATCCATAGAAATTATTGCTATTCCTTTTTGTGCACCAGTATCAGCATCATTTATTGATGTACCTATAAATGAGTTAATAATTTGTCCGTTATTTGCAGTATCGTCTTCTGTTATAGCTGGCAATATAGGCATAAAAGGATTAAGAGTTGGGGAAATATTTGGCGGTACTGGCATACGTGGATTCGTAACAGCTATATCATCAACGCAAATCTGACAGCCTTGACTTACAGTGATTCTAAAACCATAAATCCCATCAAAATTGCTATCTCCTGATAAATCTAATGTTGAAAAAACGTATGTAGCTACATTAGAAACAGTCTTTATTTGTCCCGTAGGCATGTATGAACTGTCTAATGGTTCAACATTAAAATTATAACTACTAAAGTTATTGTCGCCACTAGTAACCTTTAAGCTATCAAGATCAAAGATACCTGTATTAGCTCTAAAGTCTACATATTGTATAGGTGTAGGATTAGATGCATTTTGCGCCGTTCCTATAACTTGTACAAATGCAGCTGGCGGAGTAGCGTTATAAGTAGTAAATGATCCAGCTCCTGTCATATTCCTGATCATTAACTTAGTTGATGACCCATTTTCAGAATATATATCAAATCCACTTCCAAGGTTATCTATGACATTGATTTGCCCACCAGCAACAGAAGTTGACGACTTAAGCTCAAGTGTACTTAATGTGCCAAAAGTGATAACACCGTTATTTCCTCCATTAACTAAACCTACTGCATGTACCTCTAACATACCAAAATTCCATCCATAAATGATAGAATTAAGCATTGTAAATATTAGAAGTATTGCAACTATTCTTTTACATCTATTATTCTTACTTTTAAATAGTACCATCTTACCTCCAAATATTATTGTTAATCTCTACTAGGATAAATTCCTTCAGTAGCAATAATATATCTTAATGCTAAAAATGGTTGCATCACATTAACACCTTGATTGCCTCCTGCACTTCCAACTGTTACTGTTGTTCCAGTAACTTGACCTGTAAAGCTACCAGTAACTGAACCCGTTGCCTCTGATGTGTTGTAAATATTAGGTATATCCCCACCAGCTGTAATACCTACTGCTAATTTAGAACTTGCTGAAGGTGTATTAGTAGTGCCTTCTCCTCCATTAAAAGGTATTCCTCCATTTACTGTTACTGCTCCTTGAGTTACAGTAGTTGAGTGTGTATGTGCTGGCATTTGTTGTTGTGTTAATGTAACATTAAAATTTCCTCCACTGTTGCCTTGTTGAAAATTAATACCACCGCAGATACCTGACCCTACTGGAACTCTTCCTCTTAAATCTGGTAGTTTGAAAGTGGTACTTCCATTCCCCCCATAAGTTGTTCCTAAAAGTGAATAAAGTGCAGTGTACTGGTTTATTGGTAATTCCTGTCCTTCGCAAGCTAGCCAACCCCTTGGTACAAAATTTCCTGGCCATAAAATAATTTGAGCTAAAATTGGATCCATAATTGATTTCCCCTTCCATAATATAATTTAAAAACATTTATAATCTAAGTATGTAGTATTACTACATACGATTATAGCCTTTTGCATATTCCATCGTTTTATATACATAAGAATCATCTATAACCTTAAATCCAAGCTTTTCATAGAATGTATATGCCCCTGCATTAAACCATGCTACTTGAAGATTTAGATTTTTTCCTAACCTACCAGCCTCTTCAATTACTGTTATCAGTAATTTTGAACCAATTCCTATCCTTCTATATTTTTCCAAAAGTGCTATTTCTAAAACACGCACTTTCCTCTCTCCATAATAAACATAAAACCTTCCTATTGGCTCATTATTAAGCATCACAACATTAAAGTCAGCTTTCGGATACATTACTTCTAATTGTTGCTGTTCCATAATAAATTGTTGATATATAATATTTAACTTTTGTTCTTCATCTAAACCACTTATTAAGGACAAGTCAGAACGACTTTCGATAAATAATCTAAACAGAAATTCTGAATGATATGACTCTACCGGGCATAATGAAATATTACCTTCATCATAATTATATATAGAGCTTTTCAACTTTATTTTCACTTCCTTAATCTAAATCCCAATTTCGTAGTTTTAAAAGTTTATATATTTTATACTAGTTTAGTTTTTATTAATTTAAACTAGATATTTAGTTAGAAAACCATTATATAGCTTCACATTTTCTTACATATTGCAAGATAAATCTCCTATAATACCTTAAATCAATTGTTATATCTTTCGAAACATAAATCCTGGAGTTTCGTTTACTATGTATTCAAATATAAATTTTTCTAAATTATCGATTTCCCACTCTATGTACATAAGCTTTTGAGGTAAGTTTAATGAGCATTGCAAATATGTCAATTTTTCCTCTCCAAAAACCTGTATATCCGTAAGCAAATTTAAACTTCTAAATCTTCTTTCTATATTCATTGGAATCTGAATTTCAATCTCTGGAAATTTATATCCCTCTTTATTTTCTACTACCGTTGTATCCTTAGTTAGTTCAAATACTTTGCCTAGCATATAGCAAAAATCTTCGTCGGCACCTTCAATCCCCATAATTCTATCTAAATCTCTCTTGGGGTCTATTAATGCTGCAGATACTGTTACATTCTGTGGTACTAATATACCACCTTCAATCATCTGCGGAACTAAATTTAAAGTGATGGAAACCTGAGGTTCCTTCTTAAGTGCCCTCTGCATAGTCTCCGTAACAATCATATGAACATTCTTGTCCTTATTTACTTTATATGTGGTTGCATCACATTGAACAATTTCTTCTATATAACTTGCAGCTCCCAAAACACTAATAACCGTCTTAAGATTTTTAATACTTTCAGAATTTATTTCAAGTAAAGTAACCTTAATTTCTTCACTAGAAAACATAGTAGTCAATGGTAATATTAAAGTAGCAAAAGGCCCAGTTCCAGCATATAATATATGAATTTGTGTATCTTTGAATTTTTTTTGAGCTTCTTTTATTGCAAGAAATACACCTTTGATAAATCTTTTAGTCCTCATAAATTCTTTTATACACATTGCCGCCCAAACTGTTCCTATTGCTTTTCCTTTAGAAAGATAAACATCCTCTCTGCAACTTGCATCATCTTCCTTTAAATCCGACACAGCTACAAAAACATCATATAAATCATCTGTAGCCTTTTTTATTTCACCATAATCATCTTCATCTTTTAATAAAGTTTCTGTGATTTTCTTCAACTTCTCTCTATAATTATCCATCCGTAATTTAACCACCTATAATAAAATATAGACTAAACATATATTTTTATATAAAATTTATATACATCAGTTTATGTATTAATTATCATTTAATAACATTTACTTCCCCTATTGTTTATGGGCCGCTACTATGTATAAATCATGATACATAAGTTCTGATAATTTTTCTACACAATATTTAAATGAAAATTTAAGATAGGGTACATCCATTGACAACAAATAAATTGCTGATAATGGATGCTTATTATTACTATTGAAATGTAATTTAAAATTAGGTTTGCTTTGTTAAATAATTAGAAGTATGTAGTTGATTATCAGAACAAATATATCAGTACAAAACATATTAATTAATAGAAGCCTTATGATAGCTCGAATTAATTTTTGTACAGTTATGTTTCATTTGTCTAAATGTGTCATATAATCGAAATTATTATGAACTTCATTATAATATATTGTACTCTTTAGCTCTGAACAAAAACTGAACAAATAGCTAAATTGAAAACTGAATCTCAGTTCCTTCCCCTTCATTACTATTTATCTGAAGCCCCCTGCCAGAAATTCTTTTTAATCTCTTATCAATATTTTTTACCCCAACACTTCTCCTTTTTGAATCATTTTTTAATATACCTTGTAGAATATCCTTAGAAATACCAACCCCATCATCTTTTACTGAAACATTAATTTCTCCATTAGTCTCTTTTATCGACAATCTAACCGTACCACCTTCGCTTTTTTTCATAACACCATGCTTAACAGCATTCTCAACTAATGGTTGAATCACTAGTGGAGGTATTTTTGCCTTAATGCTATCATCTATATCAAATTCTATAGTTAACTTTTCTCCAAATCGAGCTTTCTCTAACTTCAAATAAGAATTCACATACTCTATTTCTTTTTCTAATGCTATAGCTTGTTCTAAATTTCTAAAATCAAAACTACTTCTTAGATAACTGCTAAATTCAATTAATAATTCACTAGCTTCCTCTGGATTATCATCACAAAGAGCTACAATTGTGTTTATTACGTTGAATAAAAAGTGTGGCTTTATTTGTGCTTGCAGAAATGCCATCTCCATATCGAAAGCTTTGATAACTGACTTTTTTAGCTCTGTCAAAGTTTTAGTTCTTGCTAGTAGTTCATCTACTTCAAAAGGTTTGTACAAAAAGTCATTAGCTCCCTCTTTAAATGCTTGTATAACAGTCTTTGGCTGATTACTAGCTGTTAGCATTAAAATTGGCATCTCAAATAAATTATCTGTTTCTCTTATTGCCTTACATACCTGATAACCAGTCATATCCGGCATCATTATATCTAAAATTACTAAAGAAAAGCTCTTATCTCTTTTAAGTATCTCTATAGCACTTTCCCCATCAGCAACACAAGTTATATCATAATTCTCATGCTTTAATATATTAGCAATGGAGTGTAAATTAATTATTTCATCATCTACTACCAATATTTTTCCTGAATCTCCATGTATTCTTTCTGGTACTGATAATGCATAGTTATACTTTTTATCTTCTAAGTTAGATTTTGAACTATTCTCTTCAATTTCTTCCTCTGATATTGGTACTGTGAATCTAAAGATTGTTCCTTTATTTATTTGAGACTCTACATTTATACTTCCACCATGAAGTTCTACCAAATTTTTTGTTATTGATAATCCAAGCCCCATACCACCATATTTTCTTGTAATAGATGCATCTATCTGCTCAAATGCATTCCATATCTGATCAAGCTTATCTTCTGATATACCTATACCAGTATCTTCAATCCTAATTTCCACAAAGTTATCAATTCTTTCAGTACTAACGGCAATCTTTCCTTTGTGAGTAAATTTCATAGCATTACCGATTATATTAAATAGAATCTGATTAAACCTATCCTCATCAACAAGTATAAATGGTAACTTTTCTTCAATACTTAACTCTATTCTCACTTGCTTATTTGGTTTAATATATTCAAAAATATTTACTACCGAAAAAATCAATTTTTTTGCATCATAGGTTTTTCTATTTAATCTAATATCCTTATATTTAAGTCTAGACATATCTAAAATATCATTTACAAGATTGTTTAATCTCTTTCCACTAGAAACTACAAGACTTAAGTTTCTACGCTGCATATCATTAACATATCCTTCAGCACCGCTTAATACTGCCTCAGTCATATTTATTATTCCGTTCAATGGAGTCCTAAGTTCGTGGGATGTATTAGCTAAAAACTCATCCTTTAACTTATCAAGCTTTGTTAATTTTTCAGTAAGAGTCTTTTCTTTATTAAGCATATCTTCTAACTGCGTTGTCATAACTATTACATCATTATAATCTTTAGAAAAATTTCTAGCTAAGGTAAACGCCTGTAAAAATATAAATATGAAAAATGCAATAGGGGTAACCTCCGTATGTCCACCAACTAACTTTAATTCAAAGACAGTGTCATATATCATTGAAAAAACAACAATGATACTACTTGTTAAAATTATCACTGCACCTTCTTGTTTTTTAAATACTGCTCTAATGGATATAAAAGTACAAATTCCTAATGTAACTACATCAATAGCATCATAAACTATTGTGCCTACGGTATATACATGTACAGGCATTATCAGCGCAATTAATGTTTCAAGAATAGCTATGTAACTAATAGCATTTTTTATAACTTTAGCTTTCTTAAAAGGAAATAATTCAAAAATGAAAAAAGCGTATATAACTGGTCCCCAGAATATTGTGAAGAAATTTAAAAAGTTTACTAATCCATAGGAAGCAGAAGGAATGATTTTATAGATAAAATAACTATCAAGAACACTGATTCGAATATTTACAATTATACACAGAATAGCAAAATATAAGGAAGGTTTTTTCTTTCCTCTCATAAAAAATATACTCAAATGGTATATAGCCATAATTAATGAACTACCAAATAAAAATAAGTCCTTTTTTATGTAATCTGACCAAAGAGAATTAATGCTCTCTTGATTTCCTAATTGTATAGAATCCCAAATTCCAGATAAAGATCCACTGAAATTGGATACATGAATAATAATATAAAATTCCTCTCCAGGAGGTGCAAATGTTGAAATTACAGTTTTTAAATCAGCCTTAGAAGTCGCCTTATCTTGTCCTGCTATACCACCTGAACCTATTAGTTTATCATTTATATAAACACTATAAGAAGTATGAATTGCAGGCAACTTTAATGTTAATAACTGATCTTTGTTTTTAACTTTCACCTTCAATCTATATGTAGCGTATCCAAAGGAAGTCAATCTTTCTCCATTGACAATATTTCTGCGCCATACACTTGGAAGCTTTAGTACTGCATCAGGCTTTTGCTTAAATTGATCTTGCTGTAAATAGGAAAGCTGCTTTTTCCAATAAAACTCCCACTCTCCATCTAAATCAACATAATTATTTTTATCAAGTTCTACATTAGATAAATCTATTTGTCCGTTAACAGCATTAATCCCATGCCTAATTTCCGCTGATGTTGTTAACCTATATACCAAAAGTAGAAATATAGTAACAGATAATATAATAAACGCATACCTATACCATTGTTTTTCATTTTTGTGCATTTTTTGACCCCCAAACTTATAAATAAATCACTGCCAATTATAATTATATAATTCTTCCATCAAATAAACTATATTATTTACTATGATATTGTAACTATATATATTTTTTGTAAATTTATAAACAAAAGTTTATTATTTTTTATTTAATCTACATGTTATTATTACATTAAATAAACATTGGAGGTCATTATGAGAAAGTTCTTTAAATTTATAATTACATCTATTTTCATAATAATTGCTATAGATATCCTATCTAGAACTGCAACTTTGAATTGGTCATACTTAAAAGTAAACGATGAACTATATGTACTTTGCACATATAATATTCAGAATCTCGATGAAACTGATAAATTTACGAAAATTGGTACAATCGAGAGTAAAACAAATATTTTCATTAAGCCTATTTTCAATTATTCATCAAATTCTTTTAGAAAAGGATCTGAAGTCTATAAAACTGATGATAACCAAATTGCAGTAAAGCAAAATAATAAATTTTATGTCCTCTCTTCAACACAGTCTGAAGGATGGGGGAATGGCATTATGGTTAATCCTTATTTAGATTAAATTACTTATATTTTTGTTTCATCTATAGTTCGTAACTTTTTTATTTATTTCTCTATAATACAAAAATACTATAAGGCATGAAATTTTAGCCTTATAGTATTTTTTACGCTAAACGAGTTCTAAATATTATTTATATGCAAAAAAACAAGGATTGAAAAAATCCAATCCTTGTTTTTTATGGTGCGGCAGAGAAGATTCGAACTCCCGACCAACTGGTTCGTAGCCAGCTACTCTATCCAACTGAGCTACTGCCGCATGCAACAAATGTAGTATATCATAGTAATAAGAGAAAATCAATTACTACTACAAATTTTTTTGGAAATAAAAAACACCTAATTAATAGGTGTTTTTGGCGGAGGCAGAGGGATTTGAACCCTCGCACCGGTTATCCGATCTACGCCCTTAGCAGGGGCGCCTCTTCAGCCACTTGAGTATGCCTCCAGGTTGTGAAGTTAGAAACTATATTAAGTTTAAAACTATATGGCGGAGAGAAAGGGATTCGAACCCTTGGTACGGTTACCCGCACGCCGGTTTTCAAGACCGGTGCCTTAAACCAACTCGACCATCTCTCCTCGTTTATCACGAGTTTTATTATAACAACTATGAAATCGTATGTCAACAGTATTTTTAATAATATTTATAAAAAACTCAAATTTCTTTCCTTAATAAGATATTTTCATTATAAATTTACAACAAGAACTTTTATTAATTAGGTTTATTAGTAACTTTTAGCTAATTCTATGTTACTAGTATATTAATGACCAGAGAATGCTATATGGATTTTAATGAATATCCAAAAATTTAGTCTATAATACCCAAATTGAATAAGATTAAGGTAAAAGACTTACACTGAGCATTGATATATTAAAAAAAATCTAATTTATAAATAAAAAAGCTACCTACTTAAAGGTAGCTTTGGCGGAGAGAAAGGGATTCGAACCCTTGGTACGGTTACCCGCACGCCGGTTTTCAAGACCGGTGCCTTAAACCAACTCGACCATCTCTCCATATCGGATACGAATATAATTTTATCAGCAAATTATATTCGTGTCAACATATTTTTTTATTTTTTTCTGAATTTTCTTAATTTCTTCCTAAAAGACCGTTGATAAGATTATCATATCCTTCTTTTAAACTATTTATTCCGTCTTGTAGCTTGTCTTTAAAACTACTATAAGATTTTTCATTATTATCATCTTCCTTTTTCTCTACTTTACTTGGTTTTTCTATTACAACAACATCTTTTACGTATCTTGCATCCACAGCACATTTTACGCTACGTTCTCCTCCATTAACATTAATATTATTAACTTCTATTTTTCTTAAAGCTTTTAATTCTTCTATATTCTTATTGATGATTTCTTTATCTCGATCATATTCAAGCATCTCCGTAAAGGTCACTATAGCATCATCATAGTTTTTAGCTATCATTTCATTATTAGCCTTGCTTTGAAGACTTAAGTATCTTCTATCATCAATCATTGAAATAGAATATATCATGATTGAAATTATCGAAAAAGCTATTATTAAAGTAAATGTAATCAAAATATTTTTATCTTTTTCCGTTAAATGATTTTTCACTGCTATACCCCCTAAAATATTAACTTAATAATATCAGTGAAAGTAAAATAAATCAATATATTGTACATATTAGGAAACCTTTTCAATAAAAAAGTTGTCTCCTGATACAGATAAGAATAACCAAAATTCTTTACTTATCATAAGACAACTTTATATAAATTATAAAACTATTTTATTATATTTTTACATAACCAAATAACTATACATTAACAATTTTCATACTTTATTTTTTTCTAATGAAACTATTTTATAACTTCTACTCCACCCATGTATTTTCTTAAAACTTCTGGAATTGTTACACTGCCATCTTCATTTTGATAATTTTCAAGAATAGCAGCAAAAGTTCTTCCTACTGCAAGACCAGATCCATTTAATGTGTGAACAAATTGTGGTTTAGCTTTTGCATCTTCTCTATATTTTATGTTTGCTCTTCTAGCTTGGAAATCTTCAAAATTTGAACAACTTGATATCTCTACATATTTATTATAACTTGGCATCCATACTTCCAAATCATATTTTAAAGCCGCTGTAAATCCTAAATCACCCTTGCATATTCTTACCTTTCTATATGGTAATCCAAGTCCTTCTAGTATACTTTCTGCGTCTTTAACTAGTTTATCTAATTCTTCATAACTTTGTTCTTGTTTTGTAAACTTAACAAGTTCAACTTTATTAAATTGATGCTGTCTTACAAGTCCTCTAGTATCTCTTCCAGCTGAACCAGCCTCAGATCTAAAACAAGCTGAATAAGCTACATGCTTTATAGGTAATTCTTCACCAACTAAAATTTCATCTCTATAATAATTAGTTACAGGTACCTCTGCTGTAGGAATTAAGAAGTATCCGTTATTTTGTATTGTAAAAGCATCTTCTTCAAACTTAGGAAGTTGTCCTGTACCTTTCATACTATTTCTATTAGCCATTAATGGAGGCATAATTTCTGTATACCCATTTATATCAACATGTGTATCTAAGAAATAGCTGATTAGTGCTCTTTCTAATCTAGCACCAAGACCTCTATAAAAAGTAAATCTTGAACCAGTAACCTTCCCAGCTCTTTCAAAATCTAATATTTTTAGATCCACACCTAGATCCCAATGCGCTTTTGGCTCATTTTCAAATTTTCTTGGTTCTCCCCATCTTTTAATTTCAAGATTATCCTCATCTGTTGCCCCATCTGGAACTAATGGATTAGGTATGTTTGGAATTCTAAGCATTATGTACTCTATTTCTTCATCTATTGCTCTAACTTTGTCATCTAATTCCTTAATTTCGTCTGATAGAGATTTCATTCTTTGAAGCACTTCAGAAGCATCTTCGCCAGCTTTTTTTAGCTTTGGTACTAATGCTGATTCTGTATTTCTTTGGTTCTTTTTGTTTTCTACTTCTACTAAGATTGCTCTTCTTGACTCATCAAGCTCAACTACCTTATCTATAACAGTAAGATCAAAATCTTCACCTCTGTTGCTTAAAGCTGCTTTAATCTCATCTTTATTGCTTCTTATTCTTTTAAGATCTAACATTTTATTCTTCCTCTCTTTCAGTTCTATTTAAAAATAAAAAAGCTCCTATCCCTAATGAAAGGGACGGAGCTCCGCGTTGCCACCCTAATTGACTACATATATATAGTCCTCTTAATAATCTTTAACGGTAATTAACCGATTGCTCATCGCATTGTCTCCGAGTTGGATTCACAAATATCTATATATCAGTTTGCACCGCCCACTGACTCTCTATAATATAAAACATTGCTACTAGACTCTTCATAAACTGATATTATTTATAATATTACACATAGTATATTATAAAATTTTAGGTAAACCTTGTCAATAGCACTATTCCAATATATTTTTAGTTGCGATTATATCAACGCCAGTGTTTAATATATTTTTGCAAATTATATCTCCTCGTTTGACTGGCAAACCTATATAAACTCTGCTGATTGCCTTTGAAAGCTCTATAAATAGTTCCTTTTCTACAGGTTCTGTTGATTTAACAGGGCATACTTTTGCATTGCCACCTTTAATTCTCACAATAGTGGTAAATATCTCTTTCATCACCTATCACACCTATATTCCATCAAATTCCTTCATTCTACCTACAATAATATTAGAGTCCTTTGTATCCTTTACTATCTCTAGGACGTCTCTATTAAGTTCTCTGGCTAATATATTAACTATCTTATGAAGACAAGTTGCCCCTTTACAACTTCCTTGCATTGCTCCAGTTCTTCTTTTTACCCCTTCAACCGTTCTAGCTCCTAAAGGTCTTCTAATAGCATCTACTATTTCGCCTTCTGATACTTTGTTACAATAGCACACTATATTACCATACTTTTTATCTACATCAATAAGTTCTTGCCTTTCTTCATTAGAAAGATCTCTAAACTTAAATATATCTCTACGCTTATCTGTATAATCCTTTTTTAGAGTGCACTTTATATTTTCTCTTATAGTTTCAGAAATAATTTTTGCAATAGCAGGTGTCATAGTTACCTCTGAATAATTTTTACCTGATATCTTAATATAACCTTTATCAACATAACTATCATTTATTATTATAGTATCACTGTAATAGGTGTCACTATAGTATGCACTAATATAGTTATTTCTTATACCTTTTACCTGCTTCTTTATGATATCTTTAGCTTCTCTCATAGAAATTATATCATCATGTATTATAGCTCCAACTGTGGAATTAGGATTGGGAACTGCCACAGATATTTGATTATTCTCACTAATAGAAAGCATGATATTTGAAAGTTTCTTATCACCCTCATTTTCCATTAGAAAATAATTTATTTTTCGTCTTACAGCTTTATATTCCTCATCAATCAGATTATCTTCTATATCATAATTCTTTTGGGGAATTGTATTTATAACCATCTTGCACTTAAATTTATTTTTAGTAGTTGTAATTATTGAACCCTTCGCTATTGTTTCTATACTTAATACTTTCTCATTAAATCTAAAATTAACTCCATTATCAAAAGCAACTTCTGCTAATGCAAGAGCTAAATCATATGGCTCAATTATTCCTGTATTTCTAGATAAAATACCATTTATTACTTCCTTTTTAAGGTTAGGTTCTACCTCTGCTACCTTTTTACTGTTTATGAGCTCGATATTTTCAATGCCTCTATCAACAGCATCTTCATAAGTTTTTTGCAACTTTTGAGCTTCTTTATCACAATAAGCTAAGTATAACATATCCTTGGGCTGATATGATAAATTAAACTTTTCAGCAAGTTCTTTTATCAATACATTCCCTCTTTGTTCTAAAGTAGACATAATATCATTTTTTGCTATAGTTCCATCAAACACTATAGTAGAATTGATTATTTCAATATCTGTAGCTATATCATATTCTTTTTCTATTACTGCTATATTTAAACTATATTTCGATAATTCATAGGCGATGGCACACCCAAAGATGCCACCACCTAAAATCAGAACATCATAATCCATTAAAGCTATTCCTCCCTATAGGAACCATTATTTATTTATCTGTTCTATTATCTCCCCTAGTTGTTTTTGATAGTTACCATAAGCAGACCAATCTCCACTCTTTTGAGCTTCTATCATCTTGTTATATATATCTTTTGCTTGTTTAGCTAGGGTTAAATTGCCTGTATTACTATCATTCTTACCTTCTGTACCATCTGTTTTTTCAGTATTTTTTATATCTCCAAATAATAATCCCAATGCTACTTCCATGTTATCACCCATTACAGTTTTTTCACCATTGGATAATACTATTTTCTTTACTTCTGGTATACTATTTTCTCCAGTGGCTCTTATATATAAAGGCATTATATATAAGAGTGAGTTTTCCATCGGTACTATTACAGTATCACCATAATTTACATTTGATCCTTGCGTATTAAGAAGCGAAAGTTCCTTAGAGATTACAGCATCCTGTTTAAATTGCTTTTGGAATAAAGCTGGACTATATATACTTTCGTTACTTGGGAATCTATAAGCAACCAGATCTCCATAGTTTTCTCCATCCATTCTTCCTACTAACATAGATGACATATTATTCTTATTTCTTATATTGAAGTAATTAATAACTACCATCTCAGATTTATTAGACTTTGGTAACTTTAATGTTTGGTAATCAGTATTTTTCGCTTCATTTGCATTATTAGATACATCTGTATCATCCTTTGACACTTGCCATAAATCACTACCATCAAAGAATACATCTGGATCTGTAACATGATACTTTCCTAAAACCTCAGATTGTAAATCAAAAATGTCTTCTGGGTATTTAAAATGACTTATTATATCCTTTGATAACGTATTTAAATCCTTAAATAATGTTGGATATATCTTTTTATATGTTTGAATTAAAGGATCTTTTTCATCTGAGATATAGAAATTTGTATCTCCATTATAAGCATCTATTACTACCTTTACAGAATTTCTTATATAATTTATATTGTTATATGGTTGAGACATTGGATATCTATTGCTAGTAGTGTACCCGTCAATTATCCAATATAGCTTTCCTTCACTAATAACCATATATGGATCCCTATCGTAAGTTAGAAATGGTGCTATTTTGTTTATTCTATCTGTTATAGTCCTATTAAACATAATCTTACTATCAGCAGTTATTTCATTACTTAATAAGATTTTCTCACTTCCAAAATAAGCTGCATAAAGTAACTTCTTAGCAAAACTTAGTTTTATTCCACCATTACCATCATACTTATTTAATTTATTTTCTCCACCTTCTGGATAATCAACTTCTCCACTCTTAGTGTTTACTATTACATAGTTGCTATCAGCTTCTCCAAAGTATATTCTAGGGTTTTCTATTTTTATCCCAGACTTATTCTCCATTGGAATATCTTTTATTATAAAATTTGGTTTTCCTGATTCAGTAATAGAGTTAACTTTACTCATGGCAACACCATAACCATGTGTATATAAAAGGTGCTTTCCTTCCCATGTATTTGTACCTT
Source organism: Clostridium cellulovorans 743B (assembly GCF_000145275.1). Taxonomy (NCBI): domain Bacteria; kingdom Bacillati; phylum Bacillota; class Clostridia; order Eubacteriales; family Clostridiaceae; genus Clostridium; species Clostridium cellulovorans. The sequence goes on along the minus strand of NC_014393.1, from coordinate 17,773 downwards.
GAGTCAATGATGCTGGATTCAATTCTCTAGTACCTAAAAATACCTGAGTAAACTTCCCATCCACTGTATATCTGTCTATATCTATATCATTGTAGTCATAATAATATTTCATACTTTGAACTTGATTATAGAATTCTAAAGCTGGTTTATATGAATTGATTTTAATATTATCAATTATACCTCTATTATTATTAATATCCTCAGCGGTTAAATTTCTATTTACATCATATTCTTCATACTTAATATCATTAATATCAAAAGCTTTCCTAGTATAATCTATGTTATATCCAATATATTTCTTTTCTAAGTTTCTCTGATTTGATTTAACTATAATACTTTCTGTAGCAGTAGAAACTAATGGTTGTATTGCTGTTAACACAAATATAGCAATTACTGATACTGCTATTGGTTTTATCTTCTTTCTTAATATACTCATAAACACAACAATTGCTGCAACAAATGATACAATAGCTATTGCCCTAAAAAAGTTTAATGTTATAGTTACATCAGTATAGCTAGCTCCATAAACAACACCTGCAGAACTATATACAATTTCATATCCTTTTAGAACATATCCATAAGAAGTAACTAGAAGTACTAAAGCTGCTAAAGAAGCTAATTGCTTACCTGCAAACTGAGCGATTTCCATGGAAATAATCTTAATATTACTCTTATTTAAATTTATAACATTGTTATTAACTGTTTTATTAAGTCTATCATAGGCAGTTACAGCTATATAAAATATTACTGTTGCTATTATAAGTAAAATTAAAGTCGTTAATAATACTTGATATATTCCTTTTAATAAAGGTAATTTAAATATGTAAAAGCTTATATCTTTATTAAAAATAGGATCAGTATCATTAAAATTAGTAGAATTCACAAACTGCAATATCTCATACCAAAAACCATTTCCTATAGATATTGATAAAAAGAATGATATAACTGCATCCACTAGAAAAACTAACTTATTTCTTTTATTGCTACCTGTATCTACAGCACTCCTAGATTTATTGAAACTTTTTCTTATACTTTTATAATACAAAAATATGAGTATGAAAAACACAAAGAATAATGGGATGGTTACAATAGCTAATGATTTTAACTTTGTAAAATATATAGCTAAATATTTAACCTCTTCATACCATTGTATATTTACTATTAGATTTACTATACTATTAAAGAACCCTACTAAAAGAAAAAATACAACAACTATAGGTACTATGAACTTTTTTAAAACACCGTTTTTATAAGCCAATTATTATTTCCTCCTACTTTCTTAATTTGTATATATTTTATTATTACTTACTTAAGTTTAGTAAGTTATGCTCTAATACATTCTATTTTTCTCTTTTTCCATAAAAATTTTCACTTTATATGTATGTTTATTTTACACTATTTACAACCTCATTAAAAGTGATGCTTCATATATTTACTGATGTTTATTCTAATAATAGATTTTTTTCTTTTAATTCTCTAAGGATATTTTGAAGCATTTCTTCATCTTTATATCGAATTAAATGCAAATGCACGCCTCCAGTCAACGCTGAAAGAGGCTTTGAATCTTTCAATTTTTGTATAAAACTTTGTACTTCATAAATAGTTTTTATCATAAGCATAGCTGTTATTTCACCATAAACAGCATGTTCAACTCTAATATCCTCGATTATACCACCATATTTTACAATGATGCTTAGTTCTGTTTCAATATCTTTTTCATCATGAAAAACAGCTATTACCTTTTTCAAATCTTTATTCTCTTGTTGTATCATATAACCTTTTGGAGTTGAAATTATATTATGTCCTTCTGCTTTTAAAATAGCTATGTCTTTAACAATTATTTGTCTAGTAACCTTAAGAAACTCTGCTAATACCTGTCCTTTCAAAACTTCTTTATCATCTATTAACTTATTAAGAATAAATTTTCTTCTCTCATCTGGTGACATCTTATTCTCCTTAATATTATTTATATTTATTTAATTATCTCTCAATTACCATTAATAACATTTCAGATAATAATGTTCAACTAATAAAATTACCTGAAGTAGTGTTTAGTAACTTTCTTAAAACCTATTATTGTAACTTTATATTTAGTTTTTATCATCAATATCTCTTAAAAGTTTTACTGCAACATTGTTATAATTCCTGTTATGATGGTATCTTATTACTTGCAAAAATTCTTTATCGTCACATTGATCCTTTAACATTTCATAGCCTTTTTCACCATGATTATAATAACAATCTATACTCTTAATATTAACAAATTTTATTAATTTTCCTTTTGTCAGACTATTTAACATAACTAAAACTGACTTATTAATTACATTTACTTTTTTAAATGATTTTCCTATATCATGTAATAAGCCAAGTCTTATATATTTTATTATTTCCGCCTTATTATAATTATCTCCACACTTTTCAATAATTATATTCTCTAATCCTTTTGCAACCCTTACACAATGCTTTTGATCATTTTTAGAAAGCTTTCTAAAAATAATAGTCTCTTTAGATGTAAGATATTTATTAACATATATATAGTCTTCTTCTCTCATTGTATCTGTAAGTTGAATAACAAATTGTCTTACTCTTTTAATACCCATTTTATTATCACCGTATCTAATAACTTTAAATAAGCTTAATTTATTTTATTTTTAATATTATTTGACCTTAATTTTAAAATTTTAAGTTTACACCTATATCATTAAATTAGTTATTATAAAATGATATTAGCACATATTTAGTTAAAATAATATAATGTTTAGTTTCTTAATTAAAATAATACCTTTACTTTTCTTTATTAAAACTTGTTTATTATTAATTTTATATCTCATAAAAATATTGAATTTATTTTATAAATCAAAAAATAAAAAAACCGTGATAATGAATCACGGTTTTTGGTGGAGAATAAGGGATTCGAACCCTTGACCCCCTGCGTGCAAGGCAGGTGCTCTCCCAACTGAGCTAATCCCCCATGGTGGACCTTTAGGGACTCGAACCCCAGGCCGTCCGGTTATGAGCCGGATGCTCTAACCAACTGAGCTAAAGATCCAATACCCAGCGACAACCTACTTTCCCACAAGACCTCTCCTGCAGTATCATCGGCCCTTAGTAGCTTAACCGTCGTGTTCGGAATGGGAACGGGTGTTACCTACCAGGCATAATCACTGGATACACTTTAAAATTTCTTTTAAAGCTCAGAGTGTTCTCTGAAAATTGCATAGATATTAAAAACTTTGTTTAGGTTAAGCCCTCGATCTATTAGTATGAGTCAGCTGAACATGTTACCATGCTTACACCCCTCACCTATCAACCTTGTGTTCTTCAAGGGATCTTACTAGCTTACGCTATGGGAAATCTAATCTTGAGGTGGGCTTCACGCTTAGATGCTTTCAGCGTTTATCCCTTCCCGACATAGCTACCCAGCCATGCTCCTGGCGGAACAACTGGTACACCAGAGGTCAGTCCATCCCGGTCCTCTCGTACTAAGGACAGCTCCTCTCAAATTTCCTACGCCCGCGACGGATAGGGACCGAACTGTCTCACGACGTTCTGAACCCAGCTCGCGTGCCGCTTTAATGGGCGAACAGCCCAACCCTTGGGACCTTCTCCAGCCCCAGGATGCGACGAGCCGACATCGAGGTGCCAAACCTCCCCGTCGATGTGGACTCTTGGGGGAGATCAGCCTGTTATCCCCGAGGTAGCTTTTATCCGTTGAGCGATGGCCCTCCCACGAGGAACCACCGGATCACTAAGCCCGACTTTCGTCCCTGCTCCACTTGTAGGTGTCGCAGTCAGGCTCCCTTCTGCCTTTGCACTCTTCGAACGATTTCCGACCGTTCTGAGGGAACCTTTGGGCGCCTCCGTTACTTTTTTGGAGGCGACCGCCCCAGTCAAACTGCCCATCTAACAATGTCCGGCACCCAGATTCATGGGTTTCCGTTAGAATCCCAATACTGTCAGGGTGGTATCCCAAGGTTGACTCCATAGAACCTGACGGCCCTACTTCCCAGTCTCCCACCTATCCTGTACAGACAATATCGAAACTCAATGCTAAACTACAGTAAAGCTCTACGGGGTCTTTCCGTCCAATCGCGGGTAGCAAGCATCTTCACTTGCACTACAATTTCGCCGGATTTACAGTTGAGACAGTGCCCAAATCATTACGCCATTCGTGCGGGTCGGAACTTACCCGACAAGGAATTTCGCTACCTTAGGACCGTTATAGTTACGGCCGCCGTTTACTGGGGCTTAAGTTCATGCCTTCGCTTGCGCTAAGCAATCCCCTTAACCTTCCAGCACCGGGCAGGCGTCAGCCCCTATACATCAGCTTTCGCTTTAGCAGAGACCTGTGTTTTTGCTAAACAGTTGCTTGGGCCTATTCTCTGCGGCCTAGCTTGCGCTAGGCACCCCTTCTCCCGAAGTTACGGGGTCAATTTGCCGAGTTCCTTAACTGTAATTCTTCCGCTGGTCTTAGGATTCTCTCCTCACCTACCTGTGTCGGTTTGCGGTACGGGTACTATTTTGCTCTCTAGAGACTTTTCTTGGCAGCGTGGAATCAGGTACTTCGCTACTAAATTTCGCTCCCCATCACACCTCAGAGTATTAGCACGCGGATTTGCCTACGTACACCCCTAAATGCTTAGACCAACATCCAATAGTTGGCACACCCTATCCTCCTGCGTCATCCCATCGATAATAACGCTAATAGTAGTATCGGAATATCAACCGATTGTCCATCACCTACGCCTTTCGGCCTCAGCTTAGGTCCCGACTAACCCTGGGCGGACGAGCCTTCCCCAGGAAACCTTAGGTTTTCGACCATTAAGATTCTCACTTAATTCTCGCTACTTATGCCAACATTCTCACTTCTGTACAGTCCACAGCTCCTTCCGGTACTGCTTCTGCCCATACAGAAAGCTCCTCTACCACTCCTTACGGAGTCCATAGCTTCGGTGGTAAGTTTGAGCCCCGGACATCTTCGGCGCAGGATCTCTTGACTAGTGAGCTATTACGCACTCTTTAAATGAGTGGCTGCTTCTAAGCCAACATCCTAGTTGTCTTAGAAATCCCACATCCTTTTCCACTTAACTTACACTTGGGGACCTTAGCTGATGGTCTGGGCTTTTTCCCTTTTGACTACGGACCTTATCATTCGCAGTCTGACTGCCGGGGTAAAAGTATATGGCATTCGGAGTTTGATAGAGTTCGGTAACTGTTGTCAGCCCCTAGCTCATTCAGTGCTCTACCTCCATTACTCATTTTACCCGACGCTAGCCCTAAAGCTATTTCGAGGAGAACCAGCTATCTCCGAGTTCGATTGGAATTTCTCCGCTATCCACAGCTCATCCCATGGTTTTTCAACACCAATGTGGTTCGGTCCTCCACGAGGTTTTACCCTCGCTTCAACCTGGCCATGGATAGGTCACCCGGTTTCGGGTCTACGGCATGCAACTAGTCGCGCTGTTCACACTTGGTTTCCCTTCGGCTACGTACCTTAAGTACTTAACCTTGCTGCATACCGTAACTCGTTGGCTCGTTCTACAAAAAGCACGTCGTCACACTCATATGGTGCTTCGACCGGTTGTAGGCATACGGTTTCAGGTTCTATTTCACTCCCCTTCCGGGGTTCTTTTCACCTTTCCCTCACGGTACTTCTTCACTATCGGTCACTAGGTAGTATTTAGCCTTGGGAGGTGGTCCTCCCTGCTTCCCACAAGGTTTCACGTGTCTCGTGGTACTCTGGATATACTCTCGCTATCATTCGCTTTCTCCTACGGGGCTATTACCCTCTATGGCTTAGCTTTCCAGCTATCTTCGAATAACAAACTCTAGCTTTTATGAGTATTCCACAACCCCAGAGATAAATCTCTGGTTTGGGCTCTTTCCCTTTCGCTCGCCGCTACTTAGGAAATCGAATTTCTTTCTCTTCCTCTGGGTACTTAGATGTTTCAGTTCCCCAGGTGTGGCTTCATGTAGCTATGTATTCACTACAGGATATACATCGTTTGATGCATAGGTTTCCCCATTCGGAAATCTCCGGATCACTGGCTATTTGCGCCTACCCGAAGCTTATCGCAGCTTATCGCGTCCTTCTTCGCCTCCTAGTGCCAAGGCATTCACCATACGCCCTTTGTAGCTTAACCTAAAAATTGCTATAACCTGCGCATTGCTTCGTCACTTTCGCCTCTGCGGTGCTCATTTACATAAGTAAACTCCGCTTCCTCGAGTTTTCAGTTCCTCGCACTGCTTGGTTCTATCAATTTTTTAATTTGGTCTAATTAACACGTTATCGGTTAATCTTATCAAATTAAATTAGTCTTAATTATACAAAGTTTATATAAATAACTTTACTTGGTTTTTAATATCTTATGCAATTTTCAAAGAACAACTTTTCCTTTTTATACAAGCTTTCGCTTTACATAAAAAAGACTTCCAAATCTCTTAGCCGTTAGGCTTTGATCTCTGGAAATTGAACAGAAGAAAGACCCAGTGGACACAGTGTCTTACAAGTAAAACTACTGTGTCATTTTCCTTAGAAAGGAGGTGATCCAGCCGCAGGTTCTCCTACGGCTACCTTGTTACGACTTCACCCCAATCATCGACCCCACCTTCGGCCGCTGGCTCCTTACGGTTACCTCACGGACTTCGGGTGTTGCCGACTCTCATGGTGTGACGGGCGGTGTGTACAAGGCCCGGGAACGTATTCACCGCGACATGCTGATTCGCGATTACTAGCAACTCCAACTTCATGTAGGCGAGTTTCAGCCTACAATCCGAACTGGGACGAGTTTTATAGATTTGCTCCACCTCACGGTCTTGCGTCTCGTTGTACTCGCCATTGTAGCACGTGTGTAGCCCTAGACATAAGGGGCATGATGATTTGACGTCATCCCCACCTTCCTCCTGGTTAACCCAGGCAGTCTTGCTAGAGTGCTCAACTAAATGGTAGCAACTAACAATAAGGGTTGCGCTCGTTGCGGGACTTAACCCAACATCTCACGACACGAGCTGACGACAACCATGCACCACCTGTCTTCCTGTCACCTCAAAGAGGTAACTTCCCCAGTTACGGGTAATTCAGGAGATGTCAAGTCTAGGTAAGGTTCTTCGCGTTGCTTCGAATTAAACCACATGCTCCGCTGCTTGTGCGGGCCCCCGTCAATTCCTTTGAGTTTTAATCTTGCGACCGTACTCCCCAGGCGGAATACTTAATGCGTTAGCGGCGGCACAGAGGTCATGACAACCCCTACACCTAGTATTCATCGTTTACGGCGTGGACTACCAGGGTATCTAATCCTGTTTGCTCCCCACGCTTTCATGCCTCAGCGTCAGTTACAGTCCAGAAAGTCGCCTTCGCCACTGATGTTCTTCCTAATCTCTACGCATTTCACCGCTACACTAGGAATTCCACTTTCCTCTCCTGCACTCTAGACTTCCAGTTTGAAATGCAGCACCCAAGTTGAGCTCGGGTATTTCACATCTCACTTAAAAATCCGCCTACACATCCTTTACGCCCAGTAAATCCGGACAACGCTTGCCACCTACGTATTACCGCGGCTGCTGGCACGTAGTTAGCCGTGGCTTGTTCTTTAGGTACCGTCATTATCGTCCCTAATCAAAGAGCTTTACAACCCGAAGGCCTTCATCACTCACGCGGCGTTGCTGCATCAGGGTTTCCCCCATTGTGCAATATTCCCCACTGCTGCCTCCCGTAGGAGTCTGGACCGTGTCTCAGTTCCAATGTGGCCGATCACCCTCTCAGGTCGGCTACGCATCGTCGCCTTGGTGAGCCGTTACCTCACCAACTAGCTAATGCGCCGCGGGCCCATCTTATAGCGGATTGCTCCTTTGATACATCTCTCATGCGAGAATTGCATTTTATGCGGTATTAATCTTCCTTTCGGAAGGCTATCCCCCTCTATAAGGCAGGTTGCCCACGTGTTACTCACCCGTCCGCCGCTAATCCACCCCGAAGGGCTTCATCGCTCGACTTGCATGTGTTAAGCACGCCGCCAGCGTTCGTCCTGAGCCAGGATCAAACTCTCAATTTAAATTGTTGAGTTCTAATCTTGACTTTGGTTTTTATTTTAAAACCTCAGAATTTGTCTGGTCTTGTTCTTCTGTTCAATTTTCAAAGATCAACTACTGTCATCTGACAGCTTATTCAGTATATCAGTTAAAAAGTTATTTGTCAACAACTTTTTTTCATCACTTATCAACATTATTTTTCTGTTGCTCTAAGCGACGAAATTTATTCTAACATAATTTAATTACAATAGTATTTTATATTATTTCATTTTTCTAATTTATATATAATAATCTTCATATTTCTCAATTTTTCTTTTATTTTTTTATATTGATACACTAGATTGCGTTGTTAAAGAAAAACTTCTCTTATTTTACTTGTAATTAAGATATATTTAAAATTCAAAGCAGAAAAGCTGCCCTGGAACTTTTAAGTTCTCAGAGCAGCCTTCTATTACTCTTCACTATTATTAGTATCTTCTTGCACTTCAGCTTCTTGTTCTAACGATTGAATCTCATTATGCTCTTGTAAATCTTCTATTTCTTCATCATCACTAATAACTTTTGCTATGGCAAGAACCTTTGTTTCATCGTTATTTCTCATTAAGGTAACTCCCATTGCACTTCTGCCTGTTGTAGATATTTCTTTTGAATTAATCCTAATAACTATATCAGCACTATTTATAATCATGATTTCATGCTCATCATTAACCATAGTAGCTGCTACAACTTTTCCAGTCTTCTCTGATACCTTGTAAGTTATTATGCCCATTCCACCCCTATTTTGGCACTTATACTCTCCTATAGGAGTTCTTTTTCCATAGCCATTTTCACTTACAACCAATATATCCATAGATTCATCTACAATTTCCATACTTACAACATTATCTTCATCACGAAGTGATATACCTTTTACACCTGTAGCTGTTCTTCCCATTGGTCTTACATCTTCTTCTTTGAATCTAATAGAATATCCATTTTGAGTAACCATTATAATCTGATCTTCCCCACTAGATAGCCTAACAGAAATCAACTCATCATCTTCTCTTAGTCCTACTGCATTAAGACCATTCTTTCTAATATTACTGAAATCCTCTAATGTTGTTTTCTTAATGATACCCTTCTTAGTTCCAAATACTAAGTATTGAGATTTCTCAAACTCACTTAAAGTTATAACAGCTTGAATTTTTTCTTCTGGTCTTAGCAATAATAAATTTATTACATTAGTTCCTTTAGCAGTTCTACCTGCTTCTGGAATCTCATAACCTTTTAATGTGTATACTCTTCCAAAATTAGAGAAGAATAATATATGATCATGTGTCGATGTAACAAATATATTTTCTACTATATCATCTTCCTTGGTGGTAGCAGCTTGGATCCCCTTCCCACCTCTTTTTTGTGCTGAATAAGTACTTTCTGCTATTCTCTTTATATATCCAGCACGCGTTAATGTCACAACAACCTTATGCTCTTGTATAAGGTCCTCTATATTAATATCATTTTGTGACGCTTCTATAGCAGTTCTTCTTTCATCACCGAATCTTCCCTTAATTTCATTAAGTTCATCCCTTATGATGTTTAGAATTAAAGCTTCATTTGCCAGAATCTCTTTTAACTTGTTAATTAAGGCCATAAGTTCACTTAATTCATCTTCTATCTTTTGTCTTTCTAAACCAGTTAAACTTCTTAACCTCATTTCAACTATAGCAGTTGATTGTTTTTCAGATAAGGCGAATCTTTCTTGAAGTCTTTCCTTGGCTTCATTAGTTGATTTTGAACTTCGTATTATACTTATAACCTCATCGATATTATCTAATGCTATTTTTAAGCCTTCTAAAATATGAGCTCTAGCTTCTGCTTTTTCTAATTCAAACTGAGTTCTTCTTGTTATAACTTCTTTTTGGAAGTTAAGATAATGAACTAGAACCTCCTTTAAATTTAGAACTTTTGGTTGGTTGTCAACTAAGGCAAGCATTATAATACCAAAACTATCTTGAAGTTTTGTATGCTTATATAATTGATTTAATATTACATTTGGATTTGCATCTCTTTTAAGTTCTATTACTATTCTCATACCATCTCTGTCTGATTCATCACGAAGGTCTGAAATTCCAACAATCTTTTTATCCTTTACAAGGTCTGCTATGTTTTCTATCAACTTAGCTTTATTTACTTGATAAGGTATTTCTGTAACTATAATTTTATGTCTTCCACCATCTTCTTCAATGGTTGCATTTGCTCTAACTACAACTTTACCTCTTCCAGTCTCATAAGCTTCTCTTATTCCAGACTTACCCATAATTATTCCTGCTGTAGGAAAGTCTGGTCCTTTAATTTTAGTCATAAGATCCAGTACTGTAGCTTCAGGATTTTCAATTAATAAATTTACACCATCGATAACTTCTGTCAAGTTATGCGGAGGTATATTAGTAGCCATACCAACAGCGATTCCAGATGAACCATTTACCAAAAGGTTAGGAAACCTTGAAGGTATTACCGTTGGTTCTTGTTCATCTCCATCATAGTTAGGAATAAAATCTACAGTGTTCTTGTTTATATCTCTGACCATTTCATTAGCCATCTTATCCATTCTTGCTTCTGTATATCTCATGGCAGCTGCACCATCACCATCGACAGAACCAAAATTTCCATGGCCATCTACAAGAGTATATCTCATTGAGAAATCTTGAGCTAATCTAACTAATGCATCATAAACTGATGAATCACCATGTGGGTGATATTTACCTAGTACATCTCCGACTATTCTTGCACACTTTCTATGTGGCTTATCAGGTGTTATGCCTAGTTCATACATCGAATAAAGTATTCTTCTATGAACAGGCTTTAAACCATCCCTTACATCTGGAAGTGCACGACCAACGATAACACTCATTGCATAATCTATATAGCATTTTTTCATTTCATTACTAATATCAACAGGTAATGTTTTACCTTCATTGTTGTTCATGCTTTCACCTCAATCTATGGACTATACGTCAAGATTCACTACATTCTTTGCGTTTTCTTGAATAAATTCTCTTCTTGGCTCAACTTTTTCACCCATCAGTATTGTGAATATTTCATCTGCCATCATAGCTTCACCCATATCCACTTTTAATAAAAGTCTATGTTCAGGATCCATCGTTGTATCCCAAAGTTGTTGAGCATCCATTTCTCCAAGTCCTTTATATCTTTGAATTACAGTGCTATTATCTTTACCACCTATATCCTTCAAGATATCTTTTAGCTCATCGTCGTTATATGCATACCATTCTTTTTTATTTCTAGATACCTTATATAGCGGTGGTTGAGCTATATACACGTGCCCCTTCTCAATCATATCTCGCATGTATCTATAGAAAAATGTTAGTAATAAAGTTCTTATATGAGCTCCATCAACATCGGCATCAGTCATTATTATTATCCTATGATACCTAAGTTTATCTAGGTCAAAATCTTTTCCTATACCAGCTCCAAAAGCTGTTATCATAGATCTTATTGTATCTGATCCTAGAATTTTATCTAACCTTTGTTTTTCAACATTCATAATCTTACCTCTAAGTGGTAAGATTGCTTGGAAACGTCTGTTTCTTCCTTGCTTTGCAGAGCCTCCTGCCGAATCTCCCTCAACTATATAGATTTCACACTCTGAAGGATCCTTTGATGAACAGTCAGCGAGCTTTCCTGGAAGTGATGTACTTTCTAGTATAGACTTTCTTCTAGTCAACTCTCTAGCCTTTTTAGCAGCTTCTCTAGCCCTTGAAGCAGTTAATGCTTTATCCACTATTATCTTTCCAACAGAAGGATTCTCCTCTAAGAATGTACTAACACTTCCGCCAAGTATACTATCAACAATTCCTCTTACTTCTGAATTTCCTAACTTTGTTTTAGTCTGTCCTTCGAATTCTGGTTCAGGAATTTTTACAGAGATGATTGCTGTAAGACCTTCTCTCACGTCTTCTCCTGATAAATTTTTATCATTTTCCTTTAAAAAACCAAACTTTCTTGCATAATCATTTATAACTCTAGTCATTGCATTCTTGAAACCTGCTAAATGAGTTCCACCTTCTGCTGTGTCTATGTTATTTGCAAAAGAAAAGATATTTTCTTGATATGTATCATTGTATTGAAGTGCAATCTCAACTAGTATATCATTTTGAATTCCCTCAATGTAGATTGGTTCAGGAAACAATGCTTCTTTGTTTCGATTCAAGTAACTTACAAATGATTTTATACCACCATCATAATGAAAACTATCAGACTTATCATTTCTTCTGTCTTCTATGGATATATTAATTCCTTTGTTAAGGAATGCTAATTCTCTTAATCTTTGAACTAAAGTGTCATAATCAAATTCAAGTGTTTCAAATATTTCATGGTCAGGTGTAAAGAAAACTTCAGTTCCATGTTCCTCGGTTTCACCTATTACCTCTAATTCAGTTGCAACATTTCCTCTATGAAATTCTTGCCTATGAATTTTTCCATCTATGCTTACAGTTACAATACAAGTTTCAGATAATGCATTTACTACAGATGCTCCAACACCATGTAATCCTCCAGAAACCTTATAACCACCACCACCAAATTTTCCTCCAGCATGAAGAATAGTCATAATAACTTCTACTGCTGGTCTATTCATCTTAGCATGCATACCTACAGGCATACCCCTGCCATCATCTTTTACTGATATAGAATTATCTTCATGAATAATAACATCAATATTTTTACAAAAACCTGCTAAAGCCTCATCTATACTATTATCAACTATTTCATAAACTAGATGATGAAGTCCTCTAGAACTAGTACTTCCAATATACATTCCTGGCCTTTTTCTAACTGCTTCTAAACCTTCAAGTACTTGTATCTGACTTGCATCATAGCTTTGTTTTTTATCTGTCATAGGACCCTCCTATTACTTAATCTTGAATTTTAGTATTCCTCGTATATAGATTGTGTTCTCTTACACAATGTAGCTGAAGAGATAGGTGATAAAAATATCTTAGACTTTTTATTCACCTCTGCCACAATAAATGACTTTGGTTTATCATTTGTTATTTTTTCTATAAAGCCATCTTCCTCTGCTAGCCTTAAAAATTGAACAGTATCTGCACCATACATTGTCGTATCTATATCAAAAATGCCTATAACATCTCTAACAGGAACCACTACATTTTCTCCTAAATGTAAAAACACACAATCCACTCCTCACCTTCAAATTTTCTCCTCAATGCATCCTTCATTAACAATAAAAAGTTTATAATCATCATTTAGATAATTATTTATCTCATTCATACCAGTACATGTAATTACGGTTTGAACATCCTTTATGGAATTCAAAATATACTTTTGTCTATTTGTATCTAACTCAGAGAGTACGTCATCTAATAAGAGTATAGGATATTCTCCTATAAGTTCTTTAATTATCTTAAGAGAGGCAAATTTAATAGTCAGGATCGAAGTTCTTTGCTGTCCTTGTGATCCATAACTCCTAGTGTCGATATCATTTATCTCGATAGAGAAATCGTCCCTATGAGGTCCAACAGTAGTACTTTTTTTAATAAAGTCTCTTTGACGATTTTTCTTTAGTAGGTTAATTAGTTCCACTTCAATACCATTTAAGTTTTTTGCATCAGTGATATAGCTAAAAGAAATTTTTTCTTTTGAAACGGTTATGTCTTTATGAATTTCCTGTCCATATCTATTTAATTTATTTATATAATCAACTCTATCCTTTACGATATGTGAACCAAATTTAGCCAGTTGCATATCATATACTTCGATTATATCAAGATTATTGCCATTATTACTCTTTAATACAACATTTCGTTCGTTTAAAACTTTATTATATTGAACAAGATTAAAATAATACTTAGAGTTTAACTTACAAAGTTCTATATCCAAAAACTTACGACGATAAGATGGTGAGTCTTTTACAATTTTCAAATCTTCTGGTGAAAACATAACTACGTTACAAATTCCAATAAGCTCAGATATTTTTTTTAACTTTATTGAATTAATTGATATTGCTTTTTTACCTTCTTTTAAAATATCAATTTTTATTTTTTTGTTTAACCTAGTCTTATTTACTGTTACTTCAAGTTGACCACTTAAAGCATCCCATAATATTAATTCTTTGTCTTTGTTTGTTCTATGTGATTTACCTAGACTGCAATAATAAATAGCCTCTAAGACATTTGTTTTTCCTTGAGCATTATCACCAGTAAATACATTTACACCACTATATAAGTCTATATTAAGTTCTTTATAATTTCTAAAATTTCTTAATTTTAGATTTTCGATAAACATATTTTTCTCCTTTAATTATACCATAAAGGGAGTTTAAACTCACTGAAACATATGAAATTTAACAACATGCTAAAAGTTTCAGCCTATGCGTTAATAACATAAGGTATTTTTTAGACTATAACGGTTTAAATAATTCCTTATGATATTGCATAGGCAAATCGTTTTGCTAATTATTATCTTTAAAGGCGACTTAAACAACTTTATAAGATTCGCCATTAAATTCAACAACATCACCTTTATAAAGTTTTTTTCCTCTTCGTTCTTCTATTTCTCCATTAACAGTTACTTCTTGGCTTTTTATTATCATTTTTGCCTCTGATCCAGAACTAACTATTGCAGCAAGTTTCATAAATGAATCCAATTTAATAAATTCTGTTTCTATGACTATTTCGCTCATAATATCTTCAGCATACTTATGCTGACTCTCCTTATTAACAATTTTAATCATTCTAATACCCTAAAATATTATTTTACACTAATTTTCAAAAAAAATAAATATAGATTTAATATTGCAGATGATTATTTCCCAGATCATAATATGGTACTGTATACCCCATTAATAATTATGCATTAAAAATAAAAGTCTTGCAAGTTAAGTATTCTATTCTTGCAAGACTTTGTTTTCTATGAGTTTGATATTCTAACAGGAAGAACTAAGTATATAACATTATCATTTTCAATATTTTTAATTATACAAGGACTTACTGCTGAAGTGAATTGAAGTGTTATTGTTTCTTCTTCCATAATTTTTAAAGCATCGATTAAATATTTTGAATTAAAAGCGATTTGTAGCTCATTACCTTTTAGTAGCTTTATAGATACCTCTTCTCTAACATCACCTAATTGAGAATTAGAAGTAATAACAATATTATCTTCGCTAATATTGAATTTGATCAAATTACTGCTAGCATCTTTTGAAACTAGTGAAGCTCTTTCTATTGAATTTAACAAAGATGCTCTGTTTACAGAAATACTAAGTTCATGTTCCTCTGGAATTATTGCTTGGTATTTTATGAATTCACCTTCTAAAAGTCTTGAAACTACTTTTGTTTCTCCTAAATTAAATAAAATGTGGTTAGTGGTAAATGTTATATCAACATCCCCTTCATCTTCAAGTATTTTAACTACTTCATGAAGAGTTTTTCCTGGAATTACTGCACTAAATTCTTGTTCGGTATCAATTGTCTCTTTTTTAAGCGCAAGTCTAAAGCCATCTAAAGCAACTAAGTTTAACGTTCTATTTTTTATTTCAAACAATATTCCTGTTAATATCGGTCTAGTTTCATCTATTGCAATTGCAAATATCGTAGATCTTATCATGTTTTTAATAAGTTTTTGAGGAATTGAGATGATTTCATCTTCATCTATGTATGGAAGTTGTGGAAATTCATCTGCTTTCATGTGAACAAGAGTAAATCTTGACCTTTGGCAAGTAATTTCTATAGTTCCTTCACTTATTGATTTAATTTGTATTTCTGAATTAGGTAATTTTCTTATGATATCTCCGAAAAGCTTCGAATCTACTACAATAGATCCTTCTTCCTTGATGTTAGCATTACACTTAGTTTCAATACCAAGATCTATATCTGAACTATTTATTGTTAGTTTATTTCCTCTAGCATTTAAAAGTAATCCTTGTAAAATAGGCATTGTAGACTTACCAGTTACTGCTTTCTGAGCAATAGAGATAGCTTCTTGCAAATTAGTTTTATCACATGTAAAGTTCATTATAAGAACCTCCTTTATTAACAGTTGAAAAGTTTTTTATATAGATAGAGAAGATATAATAAAATATATAGTAATAGTAGTAGGGGCTGTTGATATGTGTATAAGTAACAAATATCATTGATTTAAAAGATAATAGGCCAAAAATATCTGTGGATAAAGCTTTGATAAATTTTCATCACTTATCCACAGAATTAACAAGGCTTTTATTTTATATTTTTTATCAACAGGTAATTAACTAATTATTATCAACAAGTTGTTAGTTAATTTTGATTAATCCTTTTTGTCAGGATTTCTATAATATTTTTAAGACTTTCATCGC
The DNA here is from genome assembly GCF_000145275.1 of Clostridium cellulovorans 743B. Classification (NCBI taxonomy): domain Bacteria; kingdom Bacillati; phylum Bacillota; class Clostridia; order Eubacteriales; family Clostridiaceae; genus Clostridium; species Clostridium cellulovorans. The sequence goes on along the minus strand of NC_014393.1, from coordinate 1,395 downwards.
TTTTATAAGCTTCATTTATTTTTTCGTAAGCATGTATGACAGTAGTATGGTCACGTCCCCCAAATTCTTCACCTATTTTTGGGAGTGAGTTATCGGTAAGCTTCCTACATAAAAACATAGCTATCTGTCTTGGATATGCTATATTTTTAGTTCTTCTAGCTGATTTAAAGTCTTCAATTTTTAGGTTGTAATAAGATGCAACAATTTCTTGAATTAATTCTATTGTGATTTGTTTAGTTGCCCTATTAGATATTATGTCTTTTAGTGCTTCCTGAGCTAAATCTACACTTATTTCTTTATTGGTTAATGATGAAAAAGCAACTATTCTTATTAAAGCACCTTCAAGTTCTCTTATATTAGACTTTATGGTTGTAGCTATATAGGTTAAAACTTCATTAGGGACATTGAGTTTTTCTACATCTGCTTTTTTCTTTAATATTGCTATTCTTGTTTCAAAATCTGGAGGCTGAATATCTGCTATTAATCCCCATTCAAAACGAGACCTAAGCCTATCTTCAAGTGTAGGAATTTCCTTTGGCGGCCTATCACTTGATAGAATAATTTGTTTATTTGCATCATATAGTGCATTAAATGTATGGAAGAATTCTTCCTGAGTTCTTTCTTTTCCTGCGATGAATTGAATATCATCTATAAGTAGAAGATCTACGTTTCTATATTTATTTCTAAATTCCTCATTTTTATCATCTTTAATAGAGTTAATAAGTTCATTTGTAAACTTTTCTGATGAGACATAAGCTACTTTAGCTTTGGAATTATTTTTTAAAATGTAATGACCTATTGCATGCATTAAGTGAGTTTTTCCAAGACCTACTCCTCCATAGATAAATAAAGGATTATAAGCCTTAGCTGGTGATTCAGCTACTGCTAGACATGCTGCATGGGCAAAACGATTGCTATTACCTATAACAAAGGAATTGAATGTGTACTTAGGATTAAGAACCGAGTTCATTTCATCGGGAGATACAGTTGCTATAATATGTTGTTTTTGAATTTTAGGTTCGGAATCATCTGATGTTATAACATCCTCACTTATTATTTTGAACTCTACATTATATTTCTTAGATGTGACCATGTTTATTGCATTTATAACAAGGTCTTTGTATCTAGATTCTAATATACCTCTTGTAAAGTCATTTGGGACTCCAAAAGTTATAGTGGTATCATCTATATATTCAGGTGTTATACTCTTAATCCAAGTATTAAAGCTTACTTCTGTAAGTTCACCTTTTATAATAGTTAAGGTTTTATCCCATATATCTGATAAGTGGACATTCATCGCTTATCCTCCTAGAAAAATTTTATATCCACAGTATATAAACAAAAAAATACACATAAAAAAATGCTATTAATCTTTGTTGACAAATGTTATTGAAA